>JADGPR010000073.1 GCA_017882335.1 Bacteroidales bacterium
TGTTTATTCCGTGATCTTTGTAAACAGCCAGAATCAGGTGGTGAAGAAGATCGTTGTCAATAAATAGCGAAATAGAGGAAAGAATAAGTATTATTCATTCTTCATTTTTCAACCTTCATTCTTCATTAAAAAAGCTGCATCGGAAACGATGCGGCTTTTTTGTTAATATTTTCTTAAACATAAAATGACTGGAGTCAACTAAAATTTTTTACATTTGTTAGATAAGAATAATTCTCCCAGAAAAAGTCATTGAAAATTCTACTATGCAGGTTATACGAAACATGCCGGATGTGATTCTGAATCATACGGTTTACTTGACGGGAACAACATGATCTTGAACTTTAAGGAAATTAATAATCTATCAGAAAAATAAAAATTATGAAAAAGGTATTTTTACTTTTTATCCTTGCCTTCGGAATGAGCTACTTGGGTTGGGGGCAGCTGTTAATTGAACAATTCAATTATACTGTGGGTAGTAAACTATCAGACAATGGCTGGATAGCTTATAGTGGAGGGGGAACCAATAGTCCCGTTGTGGTCAGCCCAGGATTGACTTATTCAGGATATGTATCGTCAGGGGGTAATTGTACATCCTTACTTGCCAGCGGTGAGGACGACGACAAAGCCTTCACGACACAAACCTCAGGGAGTGTTTATGCGGCCGCATTGGTGAATGTATCAAGTACAAGCACAACCGGTGATTATTTCTTTCTTTTTTATTATAATACCAGCACATTCACTGACAGACTGTATGTGAAAAAAGATGCTTCAAATAACGTAGCCTTTGGCATTTTAAAAGGAAACGTTGCTGCATCAATCGTCTACACACCCTTTTCCTATGCATTAAATACTACCTATTTAGTGGTTCTTAAATACACATTCAATACAGGTACAACCACCGATGATGTAGCATCACTATTTATCAACCCGGCAACCAACGGTATTGAGCCATCACCTACCGTTACGGCAAGTGATGTAATTACTGATCTTGCGTCGATATCTGCTATCGCCGTACGCCAGGGTACCGCGGGTAATTTGGTCAATGCCCAATTAGGAAGCATTCGAGTTGGGAATAGCTGGACTGATGTAATACCCGCTGCGCCAACTCCGTCTATATCTGCTTCTCCCTCGACACTTACCGGATTCCAGTATGCATTTGGCGCAGGACCATCGGCTTCTCAAACTTATAATTTAAGCGGCAGTAATCTTACCCCGGCAAGTGGAAATCTTACGGTGACAGGTACCACGCACTACGAAGTATCTACTAATAATACAACTTTCTCCAACTCGGTAACCATTTCATATACAGGATCAGCATTGAGTGCCACACCGGTTTATGTTCGCCTTTTGGCAGGATTGGCCCTGGGAACTTATAATGGTGAAAACGTTGCTAATTCCGGAGGTGGTGCTACAACAATAAATGTTACCTGTTCCGGCACGGTTGTAAAACCTGAACCTACCAACCATGCCACTGGTTTTGCAGCTGCTACCGGAGTGCCTTCCTACAATACCATTAATACTACCTGGACGGATGCGACCGGAGGAACAACACCGGATGGCTATCTGGTGAAAGGCGCTACTGGAGGTTATGCCTCAATTGTGGATCCTGTTGATGGAACCCCAGAAGCTGATGCCACCCTGGTGAAAAATATTACCCCGGGAACACAAACGGCTGTTTTTACAGGGCTTGTTGATAATACGCCGTATTATTTTAAAATCTTCCCCTATACAAACACCGGCAGTTTTATCAATTACAAAACCAATGGTACGGTTCCTACGGCCACCGCCACAACCACTTTAAGCCCTTCCATTACCTATACATGGCAGGGTGTTGATGGCGCTCTATGGACAGTGGCAACCAATTGGAATCCTACCCGTACTACACCAGCAATCAATGATATTCTTATTTTCACCGGAGGAGGAACAAAAACCGTTACTGACGTTCCGACTCAGACCGTAGGAAAAATCACCTTGTCCGCTAATACAATTATTAATCTTCAGAGTGCAACTGCCTCCATACTTACAATTTTGGGAGTCACCGGCACTGACCTTGATATTCCTGCTGGATGTGCTTTAAATATGAATGCAGCCAATGCAATAACTATTTCTCTGGCAACTACTGCCACCGCAAGCATCAGCGGGAACATGACATTTTCTTCCACAGTTGCAACTGCACACCGTCTCACCGGTGCCGATGCTAGTGCGGTCACTTTTAACACTGGAGCCATTTTCACGGCTGGAACATTCTTTTCAGGAAATGCATTTGGAAATGGCACTGCAAATTCAGTTATTTTTGCCAACGGGTCGACATATATCCATCAGGCTGGCAGTAATCCCTTTGTCAATAACCCACCCAACAGTATCACTGTTTTCCAGACAGGAAGTCTTTATAAACTTACCAGCAACTCCACCCCTTCCTTTTCAGGTAAAATCTATTCTAATTTCGAAATGGACGCGACAGGGATCACTATTACAACAACCGGAGGAAGCGCTGTTTCAATGGATAACCTGACCATTACCAATGGTACCCTTAATTTCAATATGACTGGTACACCGGGTCATTCCATAAAAGGAAATATTACGGTTGCAACAGGAGGAATTCTGAATTTTTCACCAGCTTCAGCAGGTACAGTCACCCTGAATGGCACAGGTACCCAGTCGATTTCCGGACCAGGACCAATCACGGCAAGTACAAATTCAATCATTGAGATCGCAAACAGCAATGGAGTCAATCTGAATACGCTGGTCACCCTGAACGGTCAGTTAAAACTCACCAGCGGCTTGCTGACGCTTGGGTCCAGCAACCTGGTTTTAGGAACTGCAGCCACTGTCACAGGTACTCCATCTGCATCGGCTATGGTCAATGCAACAGGAACGGGACAATTGCAAAAGGGCTATGCAACAGGATTCACGGGTAGTTTCGTTTATCCCGTTGGAGATAACACTGTAACCCCGGAATATTCTCCCGTAACACTGAATTTCACCAGCGGAACCTTCGCAGCCGGCAATTATGCAAGTGTAAATCTTGTCAATTCCAAATATCCAACCGATCCAAATACAGGAAGCTACCTGAAACGCTATTGGAACCTTTCCCAAAGCGGTATCACCGGGTTCAGCTGCAATGTAACTTTTCAATATGTAACTGCAGATGTAAATGGCACTGAAAGCCAAATCTCGACTACCCTGGTCAACCCGACACCGTATTTTGCATATGACCTGGCAAATATTGCCCTGCACCAGCTTACAGCAAGTGGATTAACGTCTTTCGGAACATATACCGGCACACAACTGGCACCTACTGTTATTTCCACCGTTGCAACAGCAATCGGAGCAAACGTGGCAACCCTCAATGGCACTGTGAATGCCAATAACCTTAGCACAGCCGTTAGTTTCGAATATGGATTGACCACTGCTTATGGCACAGTTGTTCCGGCTATTCCCCCAACAGTCACCGGCAATACGGTAACCAACGTATCTGCCATTATTACAGGCCTGGCAGTAGGCACTACCTATCATTTCAGGGTGAAAGGCATTAGTATAGCAGGAACATCCAATGGTGCCGACCTGAATTTCACCACACAATGTCCGATACCTTCCACTGCCGGTTCTATTACCGGTCCTGTCAATGTTTGCAGTCCCGGAATTGGATATGTATATACCGTTCCAGTGATTGCTAATACAACAACCTATAACTGGACAGTGCCTCCAGGTGCAATTATTACTTCCGGCGGGAATACCAATTCAATAACTGTAAGCTACCCGGCAGGGGCTGCATCAGGGAATGTTTCGGTTTATGGTTCCAGTATCTGCGGAAATGGGGCTGCTTCTCCTAACCTGGCCGTTACCGTCAATGCCATACCTGTGCCAACGATCACAGGTACAACCAGCCTTTGCATTAACTCCGGCTATTATAATTACACCACCGAAGCAGGGATGACTAATTATACATGGGCAGTTTCCGCAGGCGGTGTCATCAATTTCGGATCAGGAACCAACCAGGTCACGGTTTCCTGGATCACGGCAGGCGCCCAGACCATCAGCGTCACCTATACATCCACGGCAGGTTGCTCTGCAGCTGCACCCACCGTTAAGAATATCACGGTTAATCCTCTTCCCGGCCCCGCCGGCACCATCACAGGGGTACCAAGCGTTTGCGCCGGTGCATCCGGGATTCATTATTCGGTCGCCGCCATTTCCAATGCTACATCTTATATCTGGAACCTGCCGGCAGGCGCCACAATCACTTCCGGTTCCGGAACCAACTCCATCATTGTGAGTTATTCCACCTCGGCAGTATCTGGAAATATCACCGTTCAGGGTAACAACCTCTGCGGATCCGGTACAATCTCTCCCCCCTACCCTATTATCGTGGTTCAGTTACCCGGCGCTGCAGGCACCATAACAGGAAATAATTCGGTTTGCGAAGGCGATGCAGGTGTGGTTTATTCCGTATCACCCATTACAAATGCCACTGGATACGAATGGACCGTTCCAACCGGAGCCATCATTGTCAATGGAGCCAACACAAATTCCATCACAGTTAACTTCCCGCCACCTTCATCATCCGGAAATATCACTGTATATGGCACCGACTTCTGCGGAAACGGTACCATTTCTCCAAACTTCGCAGTGACCGTAAAACAGGTTCCTCCGGCTCCCGTGATAACAGCCGTCCTGAATACTCTTACCAGCTCTGCCGCAACAGGGAACCAATGGTATTTCAACGGGACAATGATCTCAGGCGCAACGGGACAGATCCATGTTGCAGATCAATCAGGCAACTATACATGTATTGTTACACTTGATGGTTGCAGCTCTGCAATATCCAACGTGATCAATGTTATCATCATCGGGACCGGCGAGAAGAATGCGGCAGAAACGATCAGTGTTTACCCGGTTCCAAACGACGGAAGGTTCACTGTCACTTTCCCCGGTTCTTCCGATGAAACTTACACAATCAGCGTGTTAAACAACCTTGGTGTGAAGATTTATGAAGAAACGAAGGTGGAAGTGAATGCTTCGTTCCAGAAGGTGATCGACCTGAGGCCAATACCGAAAGGCGTTTATTCCATGATCTTTGAAAACAGCCAAAAACAGGTAGTCAGGAAAATAATTATTAATAAATAGCGAAAATCCCGTAACGCGTGACGCGTGACGCGTGACGACATTATCAATTCTTCATTTTTCATTAAAAAAGCTGCATCGGTAACGATGCGGCTTTTTTTACCTTTGTATCTGTCCAAAAGAAAAGATTGAAGTTGTGGGAAATAAATTCTTTCATATTATTTTATTGATCACCTGTTTTTCGGTCTCTTCCCATGCCCAGTATTTTAGCACAGGACAGGATCCGGCTTCATTGCACTGGAGGCAGATCCGGACGAAGAACTTCCAGCTGATCTATCCGCGGGACTTCGAAAAAAAAGGACAGTACCTCGCAAACATCCTGGAGGTCGTCCAAAGAAATGAAACCAAAACCTTATCTGCAAAAGTTTCCCGGATCCCCATAGTGATCCATTCCTTGTCTTCTGAATCAAATGGAATTACAGTGTGGGCGCCGAAACGAATCGAATTTTATTCCTGTCCTCCTCAAACCATCTATGCAGAGGAATGGCTTGAACAGCTGGCCATCCATGAATACCGGCATGCGGTTCAGGTCAGCAAGATGAACCGGGGATTTACAAGAGTGCTTTCGTATATTTTCGGCGAACAGATAACCGGGGGCGTGCTCGGACTCTATATTCCATCGTGGTTCCTGGAGGGAGATGCCGTTTGCACCGAGACTGCACTTTCGAACTCCGGCAGGGGAAGAACCTATGCATTTGAAAATGTCCTGAGGGCACAATTGCTGGAGAAAGGGATATGGTCCTATGATAAAGCTGTACTGGGATCCTACCGAACCTTCGTCCCCGATCAATATGAGTTGGGATACCCGCTGGTGGCAGAAGCCCGGAAAACCTACGGGCCGGCAATATGGAATACAGCCCTGGACCGCACAGCGAAACTTCCTTTTATGATCGTTCCATTTTCTTCCGGGATACATAAGGTGACCGGACTTCCAAAAGTGAAGTTTTATAAAAAGATGCTTTCCGATCTTACCAATGATTGGAAAAACCAGGAAAAAGCCATTGATTATACCGATCTCAACCCAGTAACAAAAAAAGAGAGTAAAAATCACCCTATTTATCTTCACCCGGTATTTCTGAACGATTCAGTTATTGTTGCAGAAAAAGAATCTATGAATGATCCTGACCGGATTGTGCGGATCGACCGGAAGACCGGAAACGAAAAGAAGATCGTGACGATGGGAACGGCCCAGAATGAATCCATTTCCGTTAGCGGGAATTACCTCGTCTGGTCAGAGTTGCAACCGGATGCAAGGTGGCAGAACCGCGATTATTCTGTCATCCGGATAAATGACCTGCAAACCGGTAAGACACGGAACATCACCCATAGAAGCCGCTACTTTGCACCATTCCTTTCCCCGGATGCCAAACAGATTGCCACCATTAAACTGGATCCCTTAAATCGTTGTTCGATTGAGATCCTTGAACTCCCAGGTGGGAAAACGGTAAGAAGCTTTCCCCTGGAAAAAAATGATCTGGCCCTCACGCCCAACTGGTCGTCCGACGGAAATAACCTGGTCTTTACCATCCTGAATGAAAAAGGAAAGAGCCTCGCCGGTTTGAATATCCTTACCGGGAAAATCAGGTATTACCTTCCTTTCAGCTTCACCGAGATCTCGGGGCCCGCCTTTTACCATCACAGCCATCTTGTTTATACCGCCGACTATTCGGGAATCGAAAACATCTATGCTGTTGATACCGCTACGAAAAAGATCTACCAGGTCACCTCCTCACGGTTTTCCGCCACCGACCCCGATTTTACAAGCGACCGCATGACGATGATTTATTCTGATTATTCTTCTGACGGGCTAAGGGTTGTCGAGACAAAAATTGATACCACACGCTGGATCCCGCTCGATAAGATCACCGATACTTCCATCAAACTCTATGAACCCCTTGTTAGACAGGAACAGGCAAACATCCAGGACAGCATTCGTGACCGCAGGATTTATAAGATGCTCCAATCCGATACCTGTGACCTGGTAAAGGATACAATACTGGGTAAGTTTTTTGACTCGAAGAAATATAGCAAGTTTCTTCACCTGTTTAACCCCCATAGCTGGGAACCTGCCACGTTTGATGCGGGTAACCTGTTGCTCAAACCCGGGGTTTCCGTACTTTCCCAGAATGTGCTGAGCAGTCTGTTTGCCAGTGCAGGCTGGGAATACAATACCAATGAAGCAACCGGTAAGGTTTTTGCCAACCTCAGCTACCAGGGCCTATACCCGGTGTTTGACCTGGGTTTCAATATCGGGAACCGGGCTGCATATTATCTTGCAGCAAAGAACGAAACGGTCAGGTTTACCTGGCAGGAGATGAATCTCAAACTGCATGCAAGCATCCCCTGGAACTTTTCGCGGGGAAAGTTTTACCGCTACCTGACCCCGTCCATCGGCACCACGATGATCGGAATCACACACAATGCTTCCACCCCATCGCGACTAACCAAAGGATTGATTACTACGATCGATTACCAGTTCTCCGCCTCCCAGTATCTCCGCTCCTCCCAAAAAGATATGTATCCCCGGCTGGGACAAAGTATCGACCTCAATTTCAGGAATACACCCTTTGTTGGTAACCAGATGGGCGACATCTTTGCAGCACAAACCAACCTGTATTTTCCGGGGTTCTTCAAACACCAGGGGATTTGGGCTTATGGCGCATATCAGTCGTACCACCGCAACATTAATACCTTTTACACCTATGCCAGCATCATCAATTTCCCAAGAGGATATATAGGCATCATGGATGAACAGGTCATGAGCCTGGCGTTGAACTACAAGCTGCCCCTCTTCTACCCTGATCTGAGCCTGGGATCGCTGGTTTATTTCAAACGGTTCAAGCTGAATCTTTTCTTCGATTGGGCACAGGGATGGACAGGGAAACAGGTGAACATCTATCAGTCGACAGGCGCTGAACTGACAACCGACCTGCACCTGCTGCGGTTTCTCTACCCGTTCGATCTGGGCGTGAGGGCTGTTTATTTCCCTGGTGACTCATCTTGGGGTTGGGGGTTTTTGTATGCCATCAATCTTTAACTGGCGAGTTGGCGAGTTGGCGAGCTGGTGAGTTGGCGAGTTGGCGATTTGGTGAGCTGGCGAGTTGGCGATTTGGCGAGTAATAATTACGAATTACGAATGAATTGAAAAAAATTTCGCTATTTCGCCATTTTGCTTTTTGTCATTGCGAGGAGCGAAGCGACGAAGCAATCGCTATTTATTATTTGTGGAAGTTTTTAATAAACTCCTCAACTTCCGGCACCCCACCCTGGTAGATAAGATATCCATTGTAAGGTTCGCGGGGTGTGGTTTCGCCGTTGATGGGCGTCAGCATGATCTCTTTTACCTTTTCCAGGTCGTTGGTCTGTCCCAGTGCCCAGCTTAGCTTGATATAAGCCGTTTCCGGCAGCATATTTTCCGCAGGAACGATCCCTTTGGCCATGAGGTCGCGGCCGGTATCGTAAACAAACATGTGTACATATCCCCAGAGCGTCTGAACGGTCATGTAGATAGCAACGCCTTTTGCAATGGCCCTTTCGATGGCCGGATAGATCGGCTTGTTCACATGGCCGAGCCCCGTTCCGATGATGATGATCCCTTTGTAACCGTTATCCACGAGCGAGTCGATCATATCAGGGTGCATATTGGTGTAGTAATAGAGCATGGCCACCCGTTCGTCGAAAAAAGGCAGGATGGTTACTTTCCGGTCCTTGCGGCGGTGGTTATACTCCGTCTTGATGGGAACCACGCCCGCCCGTGTCACCGTTGCCAGCGGTGTATCGCCGATGGTGCGGAAGGTGGAACGGTAAGATGAATGCATCTTTCGTACCCGTGTTCCCCGGTGCAGGAATGCATATTCATCAGATGTAGGCCCGAACATGCAAACCATCACCTCGGCGATATCGCCATGCCCTGCTGCCGTTGCAGCATGCATCAGGTTCAGCGCCGCATCGGAGCTGGGACGGTCGGATGAACGCTGTGAGCCGACCAGCACGATGGGAATGGGAGAATTCTGCACCATGAAATTCAGCGCAGCCGAGGTATAATGCATGGTATCGGTTCCATGTCCGATGATAATGCCGTCGATGCCCTTTTCTATCTCGTTGCCGATGGCCACTGCCAGCTTCTTGTACTGGTCAGGTCCCATGTTCTCGCTGAAGACTGCAAATAGTTTTTCCGTGGTGAGGTTACAGATATCTGCCAGCTCGGGAACGGCGCCGTAGAGTTCGCCCGGTGAGAAAGCAGGGATCACGGCGCCGGTGCGGTAATCCAGCCGGGAGGCGATGGTGCCGCCGGTGCCCAGCAGTTTTACATTCGGCTTGCCGGCCGTATAAGGAAATTCTTTCTCAGGGATGTGATAAACTGCTTTTTTATAGCCGAGTTCCGTGATATCCGTGATGGTTTCGGTATCTACCCCGATGTTGTATCCCGTAAAAAACTTCAGCACGAGGTGCTTGTCGTCGGTGTTCTCGGCACGCGGTAAAATGGTGCCTTCAAAAACGCCCCTTGTGGTATCCACCTTCACCTTCGCCCATACCCGTGCATTGAACTTCATCATCACTTCGAGTGCCCGTCCCTTGTAGCCTTGAAAAATATCGTCGTTCATTTTTTAGTTTTCTTAAGATCCAGGAATCGTGTTAAAATAGTATGCGTTTACTTAAATCACCCAGAGAGACATTTCCGAGCGCCAGCGTGCCGAGGTTCCCCATCACCCAGCGTACACCGGCACTGTCGTCGGTGGATGTGCGGGTTTGCTGGTACTTCCTGATCAGGAAGGGCAATTTCAAAATGATCTCTTCCAGTGGGATCTCTTTGAATCCGATTGTCACCAGGATCGATTCGTAATCCATCTTAGGATGCTGGTAGAGGTGCAGCAGCATCCGCTTCGAAATGGCCAGGTCGAGTTTTCGGCTGACGAGGAATGCCAGCAGCTCATGGACTTTTTGAAAAGAGAACTCAGGCAATGCGGGGTATTTCCCCTGGATGTGCTTTAAGGTCTGGGCGAAGAGCGCCGCGGTGAACCGGGCAGGTATCTTCAGCTCCTGTTGCGCCTGGTCAATCAGCGGTACCAGGTTGTTCTTCAGGATATAAGTGTAGGTATCTTCCGGCACATTCCATTGCTTCAGTTGCTGCATGCGTTCGGAGACCAATACCGGCAGGTGTTCCGAGATTTCTTTGATAGCCTCATCTTCCAGCGGGATAGGCGCTGAGTCGGTATCCGGGTACATGCGGTCAGCGCCGGGGAGCACCCGTTCAAAGATGGTTGTTCCGTTTTCAAAGGATTTCCGCGTCTCATTTGGTACGCCCGAGAAAGCCATCAGGCAGCGTTCCTGTATCGTCTCGAGGGCAGTTGGAATGTCTTCCGCCAGGCCCCAGAGGATCAGCTGGGCATCACCTTCGCCGCTGTTTAGTAACGTTTGTACTTTCTTCCAGCCCTTCTTACCTACTGTATCTTCGAGCATCTCCGAGTGAACCATGTTGGGCAGGTCGATGCAGGCAACCACCTTCACTTTTTCGGCGAGCTCGTCGCCAAAAATCTTCCCCGGTTGCATAAAATGCGACAATATGCCCTGGAACAGCGGGAGGTTCACGAGGTACATCTTGTATTCAGCAAGTTTCTCTGGAAGCAGCGGGAGCGTGATGAAGCCAATCTCTTCGGCATCAATTTCCTTATGAGATATTTTCCAGCCTTGGGGATCTTTCAGTTTCGATTTCAGCAGGTCGCGGATGTTGAGCAGCGCCCATTGACGGAAGGCTTCGTTGTGGGTCAGTTCAGGCATCCAGCCTGTATGTGCCACGCCCTTGATCTCCACGCGGGTGCCACCCTTGCAGCTCACGTTCACGTCGGCGCGGGTTGATCCTATGCCGGTCAATACCTTTCCCGTGCTGCGGTTCAGGAAACGGATGTAGTCGGCGCCCTCTTTCACTTCGTCGGGGTTTTTGAATTCCGGGTAGGTCACCGTCTCGATGAGGGGCATGCCGAGACGGTCGGTACGGTAAACACGAACGTGGCCGATATCGGAGACTTCGCGGCAGGAGTCTTCCTCGATGCTCAGCTGGATGAGGTTGACTTTTTTATTTCTCAGCTGAATCTCGCCTTCCACGCCGATGATGGCGGTTCGCTGGAATCCCGTGGGGATGGAACCATCGAGGTACTGCTTGCGGCTGATGTGTACTTCGCCGACGATCTTCAGTTTCGAGAGCAGCGATATCTCGAGGGCGATGCCGAGCGCTTCCCGGTTGAGCGGGAATGGCGGCGTGTCATCCACATCGTAGGTGCAGGCTGTTTTGTTGTTGATGCGGTAGACGATCTGTTTGCGGGTCTTGAATTCCATCAGTGCGGTGCCGTCGTATTCGCCCAGCTCGCTGAGTGTGGGGCGCATGTGGCGGATCAGCTCGGCGTCATATTCTTCCGGTTTCGAGTAAAACCCTGCCGGGCAATGGCAGAAGAGTTTTTCGCGGGTGTCGAGCTGCTGGTGAACTTCCAGTCCCGAGATGAACCCGATACGCTCATAATCAGCCTGTGTGGCTTGTTTCCGTGGCACGTATCCGATGGCTTTCTGTGTCCTGGTGTAGTTGCGCCCGGGATCAAATGATTGCTTCATTGGGAGAGATGGATAGATTAAGTAAGAAGTTCCAAAATTAGCCTTTTCCCCCGTTCAGTTCGCGGGTGGTTGATAAATTGGGGTAAAATGTTTCTTAGCGGTACACGGTTCACGGTTCACTACTCACTCTTCACCCTTCACTCTTCACCCTTCACTCTTCACCACTCACCTCTCACCTCTCACCATTTACGTTATGTGTCACGTCATACATAACAGCGTATTTTATTACACACAATTCTCTTGTTATTCTAAATTTGATTATTTTTGAATAGGAAATGGTGGCTGATTGAGTTTTGGAGAGGATTTGGGAAAAGGAATACAGCGATTGACTTAAGAGAAAAAGATTGTTGGTTAATGCGAATAATTGTTACGGGTATTTACGAGTTAGAAGGCATTTTTAATAATCTACTAAAATATAGCACTATGAAAACCAATCTTTTAAAATTAGCAATTATCCTAGTTGTGATTTTCTCCGGATGTAAAAAACATGAAAGTAATCAACAAACATTCATCCCTCCTCCCAATTCATACATAAAAAGTATAAGTGTTTATGATACAACCGGGGTATTGAGAATAATTCAATCGCTTGAGTATGATACATTGCACAGATTAAAAAAATTAACAGATTTAGAGTTAGGGACAAATCCTGATTCGATCTTATTAACCTTCACATTTAATTATTCTGCAGTAAGAGTTTTCATAAAGGAAACAATATCCACAGGGCCCAATTATTCTTTCACATTAACATATTATTTAAATTCTTCCGGACTTCCCGACTCATCAATATATGTCAGCCTTGCGAGTCCTACGGATTCTACCTATCAACGGTATACTTATACTTACAATTCGGATGGTCAACTTGCAACGAGGGGAGTAAAAAACGCGGATAGTATCACCGGTACATTTATTTATCATTATTTGAACAGGAATGTAGACTATTCAACTGTGGTCCCAGCAAACCAGAATTCAAAAACAACGTATTTCTATAGTATGGAACACTTTAATACTATTGGCAATGAAAATGCGGGTTTGGGGTTCCTGGGAAAATCATGTTTCTGTGTTTTTAAAATTGCTCCCAACGCCGACATGCATCCGTAGTGCGGGTTTTAGCAGATTTTATCTTTGCTTTTTGTTTCCATTTTATTAGCCACAACCACTTTCCTTACCGACAAACCCCGCATTGAGGCTGCATGCTCGTTAGAAGGCGTTTTTAATAATATGTATAATATAAAATAAAAAACAACAATTTAAAAAAACCGGTCATCATCGGCTGGTTCATCGAAGGCACCGGCGTCCGGGGATGGTTCGGCGGAGACCGCAATACGGCCTATCAAATCGTCACAGGGTTTGTCTTCCTGCTGACTATCTTCGCCTCGATCATTGTTCATCGGGGCCGCTTCGAGAACCCGCCGAAGTCACCGTTCGTCTTCTTCCGCTATCACTGGCTCTGGAACCGGATGCAACTGCTGGCCATCTTGAAGGGCCTGGCGCAAGGCTATATCGTTACCGCGCCGGCCATGCTCGTGATGCGCTTGGTCGGACAAGAGGGCGCGCTGGGAACGAT
>JADGPR010000120.1 GCA_017882335.1 Bacteroidales bacterium
TCCGGATGCGCCAGAAATCCCAGTTGACCAACACGGTAGGCAATGCTGACCAGAACAACACCTTTCTTTGCAAGATTCTCTCCGCTGTAATTCTTTTCTGATGTTGATCCCGCTCCGAATCCACCACCGTAAATCCATACCAGCACTGGTATTTTATCTTTCGGAGATTTCGCTGGTGTCCATACGTTCAGGTAGAGACAATCCTCGCTTTTTCCCGAGGGAGGATTCCCTCCCTGAATAGGACCGGGAGCAAACCTGGTGGCTTGCAGTACACCATCCCATTTTGCGGGTGGCTGAGGGGCACGCCACCGGAGATCACCAACAGGTGGTGCGGCAAACGGGATACCTTTGTAAACAGTTAACCCATTTTCAGACAATCCCTGTACCAATCCTCCATCGGTTTTAACCGGTGAAGGTTGCTGTGCGATAGCAGAACCGGTAGAAAACATTAAAAACATTGCAAGTAAAAAAGTTAACTTTCTCATAGGAATGGTTTTAATTAAATAAAATATTTTTCTGATTTGAGATTTACATTTAGTCTTCAATTGTCTTTTGTTACCTATTTATACCTTATCTGATTACAGGTAAGTTTCCCAAGCCATTTATTCGACTATTATTGCATCCACGGCCACTGGTCCGTCTCCGAGATTGACAATATCAATAACATGTCTGCCCGGAGCAAGATCATGCAACATGCAAACCGACTGCCGGGCTTTGCGTGCCTCCACAGTGGACAGATCCACCTTTGCACGGGTATGGCCATCTATCTTAACCTCGATCTTTCCGGCCCCTGCTTCTTTAGGAGCGATAACTGTGACGCTCCTGCCGGTGAATGAACAGCTCCAGACATCACCAGGTATGTTGCTGGTTGTGAGATCGTTGTTGAAGTCTCCTGTCCCCATATTACAGCGGCGAAGCCATCCAGGCGCCTTCGTACCAGGGTCATCGTCATTAATCCAGCCCCTGTCGTGGGTAACACGTATGACGCGATACCCTGAAGCCAGCTGCTGATCGGAGATCCCTGGCATTGACTCCACCGACCCGTTGGGTGTCACCGTCAAACCCTGATCGTCCTGAACAAAGGTGAGCGCAACATCAGAACCAAGAATTTCGACTTTGGATACTTTTCCAAGGGTTGTCCCGCCCGTACCCAGTGCCTTGAGTGTGATTGAGCCACTTTTCCAGTCAAGAAGTGTGGCATACACATTGCCGTTTTTGCGTGTGTAACAAACCGAATTCTCTCCATAAATTTCAAATGGGCGGGACCCATATATAGCTTCACCGTTGATTTTTAACCAGGCTCCGATGTCCTTGCAAATGCCGATCACCTGAGGATCAAGATCGCCGCGACCATGCTGGGTGATGTTGAGTAACATAGTTCCGTTTCTACAAACATTTTGCATCAGTGACCTGATTGCTGTACCGGCATCCATATATTTCTGCCCGGTTTGATAATGCCAGACAGCAATACTGGTTTCAGTCTGGAAAGGATAGGCCATAATCTCCGATTCTATAAAGGCTTCTGTGCTCTTAACAAGTGAACGGTCAACTTCAGGAAGCAGTTCAGGATTATTCTGGAAACTGTTGTAACGTCCGCCCACCCCTTTGAGATTGATCACCACATCCATTTTCCCATTGTTCCATTTCAGGGATTTGTTGTAGTAATTGGCATTTAATTGCGGAGCAAGAAAACCAACTCCCATATGGACTCCCAGATCTACTTGTGAATCGCCCGCATGTTCATCGAAATAAATGACATCGGGATGATATTTTGAGATAGCGTCATCCACCCGCCACATAAACTGGTTGGCAAAAGGGGAATGCAGAGGATCCTTAGCATCATGAGCCGGGCCGTAAAGGTCCACAGGATCCATTCCTTCCCACCATTTTCCTTTTCCGTCCCAAATTGTTTGCAGTGCATCGTAAGGCACACCCTTCATCGGTCCTGTCTTGTCACTTGTGTAACGTACGGTCATGAACTGACCCCAGGTTCGGGCCGGAGTATTATGAAAACCTATGCCGAAACGCAGTCCACGCTTCCGTGCTTCTTTTTCCCATGTGCCAACGATGTCGACTTTGGGACCGATACGAACTGAGTTCCATGGTTGATATTTTGAATCATAGCAGTCGAAATTATCGTGATGAGAACCCATTGCCATGAAGAAACGTGCTCCCATTTCGACAAAAAGGTTCATCAGTTCGTCGGGGTTCCATCGATCGATCGCCCAATTATGGCATATGTCCTTATAACCATATTCAGATGGATGGCCAAATTGTTTGAGGTTGTATTCATATTGCCTGTTACCCTGAATATACATCCCCCTTGCATACCAGTCACCCTGTTCTGGCATGGATTGCGGATCCCAATGTGCCCAGGCGCCAAACTTGGCATCGCGCCACCACTCCGGAACGGTGTAAAGCCGGCTCAATTCCTTCCAGTCAGCTGTGTAGGGACCGGCAGCCACTGTCAATGGCGGAAGGTTCCAGATATCCGGAGGTAATCCCAGATCGTGGTCACCAACAATTATCTGATCAATATTCACGGTAATATCATTGGTAACCAGCCTTATGATCAGTGTAGCTCCGGAGGGAATAGAAATATCAATTATGGCATTCAGAAAGGAACCTGAAAGATCTCCGGATGAATGAATATTCAATTTTTGGACGGGTTGATTGTTGACAGAAACACTGATTAATCCCACTTCCAGGGATGCATAGCGAATCGCCAGTTTGCCTGCAGTTGGAAGACCGGCGAACCTTATCCCATCGTCGGGTTTGGTCAAACTGACAACGTAGCCTCCTGATGCAGCTTTATCAGCCACTTTGGATGTCTCTCCTATGAGTTTTGCAGATTCCGCCTCGAATTTTCGCGTTTTATTGGCAATATCCGAAGTGAAAGCATTAAACAATAATAGAGATAATACCAGGAAAATCCTGATGCCGCCAATGAATTTGAATGGCTTGAATTCATGTTTCCGACCCATAGGATGTTTGTAATTATACCTCTGTGTTCAATTTAGTTTAATTTTTAAAACTGCCCGATGCAGTGTATTATAAAAACGCAGATATCTTAACCTTCTCTATATGTCTTCAATTATTTTCGGACAGATGTTTATATAAGCTTTTATCGAACTCTTCAAGTCCGGTTATTCAGGTATAGCGATGTTATAGCCCAGGATGGAAAGCATTTTAGCCGCATATCGCTTACCCAGTTTCCGGTAACCTTCAGCATTGAAATGAAGGTTGTCGCGTGAATCGGTACAACCGGCTGAAGAAATTACATAAGAATTAGGAATTTTTTGGGGCAGAGTCGCAATGATTTTATTCATGCTTGCACAGGCGCCTCCCTGATCAGCATTCACAAGCTCACCTGCAAGCAGTGGCACTTTTTTGGCCTGGAGATGAAGGTCCTTTATCAGGTTGCTGTAAACTACTTTGACTTTTCTAGTCCATAAACTATCATTTGTATTTGACTCGCCCTGATGCAACAGGATTCCTTTGATGACACCTTCTTTCTGA
>JADGPR010000074.1 GCA_017882335.1 Bacteroidales bacterium
GTCTAGTGGCTAGGACGTCAGGTTTTCATCCTGGTAACAGGGGTTCGATTCCCCTATGGACTACAATTATCTGTGAATCAATACTTTAGTTATTCCAATTCTATGCTACCGATTGGCTGTCGGCTATTCGTGCTGTAAAAAAGACATCCCAATTGGGGAGGTGAAGATACAATAGAATCAGGAGTATTCATCTTTGTATAAAGCCTTATATCCCATTCCAGACACCGCGGATCTGGCTTTTTATTATTTATATAGTAAGTATTTCATCCAGATGTTTTTTTGGAATAGCACTGGCTCCCAACCATCTTGTATTTCTCTTTCAGTTTTACCTCCGATAATTTGCTCTCTGAGTTTATTGGCCTGCATCAAAACGATGCGTTTCAATTCTTCGATTATTATTTGATCAGTGTGTGTTCATAACTTGTGCTACAAAACTAATACTTAAATCCAATACATCAAAGAACGTAATCGCCTATTTATCAAACACTAAAATTATTTTTGTTGATATATACAAGTTTTAAAGAAATGTCACCATTATAAAAAGTAAAAATGTTAGTTTCGCAAACATAACTGTTAATAATACCTAATTTTTACAAACTGATTAGTTACATTATTTCAAATAATGGCAAAGTCAGTATATTAACACAGTCATTGCCATTATTTTCTTATGTTGTTGATCTACAATAGCGTAGATATAATTAAAACGTTCTCCGGATTACCGAGCGAACCGTTGTGGTAGTTTCTACCCCAGTTTTCATGATTTCCGATAGGTTAAAAAAGACTGGTAACCAAGGCCGTCAGCTCTTTTTGAAATTCCCATAATCAAGGACTTTCGATCCATATAAAAATTACCAGCTCTTTAGTTATATTATTTTAGTTTGTCTATTAGGACACAGAAATAACACATGAAAATGACACTTTTATCTATTTTTCCCATATACAGCGGTAGTTAAATCTCCGGTTTGGTGCCGTATCGCCATTTATAATCAAAGAAATCGGATTATTCAGATCGGCAGCATTATCGCTCCATTTGAAGTCGAAGGTAAATTTGTTTCCGGTCAGTCCAAGTAATTTCCGGGGAATAGCTATCTCCATCTCATTTCCGAAACAGCGAAACGGTAGGTTGGCAACTTCAACCCAGGGATTTTCATGATGAGCACTATCGTAACGCATCAACGTCGTGGTATTTTCGTTCTTCACGCTTTTGTTGATGAGGAAATCGTAACCATACCAGCCGGTTTCCGGATTATTATCAGCATCAATCAACAGCAACATCCAATTGTTATCGGTATGTGAAGTAAGTTTTTCTACGGTTGCGACGTAGAAACTGATATTCTGTTTGTCGATAGCTACTTTACTGGTAATGATATCATTCCTGCCCGATTTGTTGGTGTATAGCAATCCGCCATATCCTTTGTGGTTTCGATGGAAAGTATCTCCGTAAGTATCCCGAAACTCATTTACGACCTTTATCCAATCAGCAAATTGTCCGTCAATTTTTATGGAATTGAGACCTTTTTGTACCGGAATTGGCCTGATCCCTTTGTAGTGCCGAATATTTTGTGCCATCTGCATGTAATAGTTGTCGGTGTAACCATCTTTCATCGGTTGCACGCACCGGTTAAATTCGGCATTGTACTGATCGACAAAAAAATACGGACTATTACGGCGCATAAAAGGTGTTGTTCCCCCATTACCCGGTTGGTACTTTCCGGCAGTCCATTCGTTCCAGTCGTTGATGTAAATCATGTCTGGATCAGTTTTAAGAGCTTCGTTCCAGCGGTCCTGGAAATAGATCCCGTAACCTTCCGGGTTTTTTACGGTTTTGCCTAGCCACGGAACATAGGTCGAAACCGGTAAATCATATTCATTCAGTTCGGGCTCGCCATTTTCCCGTGTCCATGATTTGCCGACCAGGCTTGACGGATGTTGCGCCGGGGTAACTGCTGCTTCCTCTCTTTGGCCGTTGTGCAACGAAACCAAGTCCTTGGGATCCATTGATTTTACCTTGTCATTCCCCAGGTCATACCCGAAACTCCAGTTGTCTTCCGTTCCTATAAAGCGTTTCCCGTCCCATTCATAATACCCCCACCACATCGTCCGCTGTGTAAAGAAGTTTTTCACCTCTTTAGTGTAATCTTTATAAAACTCTTCGGTATAATCTGGGTTGCCATAATGCGGATTGCTTGTGTCGGTTTTTGCTGACGGGTCATAGTGTGGATTGGGGCTTTTTACTCCCTGTCCATTGGCATCGCGGGTTGGATTACCATTATACAACAACAGCGGCTTGTTGTCCCAGTAAAACCACAGATCATTAAAGCGGTTATTTTTATAAATCCGGTCGTAAAGATCTTGTACAACAGTGATCACCGGACCATTAAATGCCCAGAAACAGAATTGCGGCACTTTGTTTCCCTCTGCCTTCATTTTCTGCATCGTACTAAAAAGTACTTCCCACTCATCCCAGTATCTCACTGCATTTGTGACATCCATCACCAACACATCGACTCCGGCATCGGTAATCATCGACATATCTTTCCGAATAACATATTCATCCTGACTGAGGAAATAGCCCATCTCAGGTTCGCCCCAGTGATAAGAGCCTTCGGCCCAAAGAGGATGTTTCGCATCCAGACGGGCAGACGGGTCTTTTGCCAGCACCCTGGAAACATCGCCAGAATAGGGGCTTTTGAAATTGGTATAATGATCCTTAGTATGCCAGGTAATATAAAAGATACTTACTACACGTCTTTTATCTGTTTTAACCGGGCCAACTTCACCGAAAGAGGGCATTTTTCGTGCAAGTGCATCGGAAGCTACCCAAGTATCAGAATAGAGGTCTCTGTAATATTTTCCGGCAGAAGTTGAGTCTGCTGATTGGCGACTTGACGTATCCGGAACAGTTGCCTTCCCCTTCTTTTCTTTCGCAATACCTGACTCTATCGGGAAAAAACACAATTGCGTAACTGCAAAGAACACAAACAAAATGTTTCGATAAAACAATCTTTTCTTTTTCATAGCATAAACTTTAATATTTAATACTTAAGACCCTGACAGGCCCTTTCAGGCCGGAGGTTTGCAACGTATTCCCCGGAGTATACGGATTAACGGGGCACCATGTCAACCGTTGTTCGATAGGCAGTTTACTGTCGCCAATCAATCTGTTCACCCAGGTATTAACCACTTCTATTTTCAGTTCATTTTCCCCTTCTTTAACCAACTGTGTAATGTTGAGCCTGTATGGTGCCGTCCAGACACCTCCTGCATAAGTGCCGTTTACGGTGACTTTGGCCATGGCGGTAACATCTCCCAGGTTAATGATCACCTGTTCGCCTGCGGGTAATTTCTCAAGTTTGAATTTGCAGTTATAGAAGGCTGTTCCTGAATAGTATTTGATTCTATCATCCTGAGAAGTCGTCCAATCCTTCAGCGTTTCGAAAACAACCGGTTCTTCCGGACCTCTTTGCGATGCGTTGAAGTTGACTGTCCATGGGCCTTTAAGATTGGCGAGCAGGGCGGGTGCCGGATAGTTGGCTTCAACACCGCTTGCCGAAGCCTTGCCTGCAGATTTGCGGAAGACCACAAACACACTTTCGTAAGGTTCCAGTTTTAACGGAACTGTTGTGGTGTTTTCTTTTTTGTTATAGGCGGAAAGGTTGCGGATGTATCCGGTTGTGGCTTCCCAAAGTTCGGGCTGCATTCCTTTTACCCTGAATTCCGGGGTGATAATTTTGGTTTCTGTAGTCTGGTTCGATACAAAATAGATTTCGCAGTTGCCAAGTGTACGGTGTCCGTAGTGAATCGAATGATCTTCAGGTAATTTGCAGTCGGGTACACAATTGATCAGTGCAAAAGCCTCCTTCATATCCATGCCGTTAATGATCAGTCCTTTTCCGCATTTCCGTGATTTTACATTCACGCCATCCACTTCACCCCACAGTTCGGACGCCATTGCCTGCACCTGCTGGTCGGCTGCCGGCTGGTTTTGCAAACTGGGCGAACGTTTGGGAGCAGGACCCAGAATAACTGCACCATCATTGATCAGCTGTTTGATTTTGACCAGCAGTTCGGGACGCATGGTTTCCAGCTTGGGCAAAACCATGATCCGGTATTGTGTACCGTGAGGCAAAGTAATCAGCCCGTCTTTTACGGTCATATATTTTTCAATTACTTCGGCATTCATGTAGTCAAACTGATAGCCTACCGGGAGGGTCGGGTCAGTGACTCCGGTCATTTTTGGAGCATCTTCGCCAATGAAATAGACAACATCGGCTACGTTTAGTCCCTGCTGAAGCATATAGTTAGTCCTTTTCAGGTATTGGGTATAAACATCCATCTGCGAGAACCAAGTGTTGTTGCGGTTGAACTCATTGCCAAAGGGTGCATTCATACCGGGAAGTTTATCGTCGTAAGGTTGAGTGATATAGACATGCAGCAGCGTGTTGTTGATCCCTTCTGCAAAGAAACGGTCGCCTCGTTGTTTGATGGTGGCCGGATAACGGCTGTAAGCACGACCGGCGCAAGTATTTGATTCGGCTGAGATTTTTGTCTTGCCGTAGATGTGACCGCAAGAGGTTGCTGCACGGCATTCAATGTTTCCAAGTTCGCCTTCACTCCAGAACTCACCGCCGATTTCGTCCGACTGGCCGCCGTACATCAGGAATTCGCCCGGGAAACCCCAGTGACCGTAGTTCTCCAACCAGGTTCTCAATCCGTGTTTATGACTGATTTCTCTCAGGCCCGCAACATAATCGTAGGCCACTTTGTCGGCCACCATTCGCCGCATGTCCCAAAGAAAGCGGTCTGACTCCTGCTCACTGTTTACAACCATTCCCTGATAAACAGGGAGATAAGGGAGGGGATCGTATCCATATTTCTGTTTGAACTCTTCGAGAAAACCGTCAGTGAAGTTCTGTCCGCCGGTTTCGTAGCTATCCTGAACGACCACTTTGAAACACTTCCTGTCGGCTTCGGGGATGCGTTTCAGAATTTCGCCCATGTGGCCATAAAAGTGTTTCTCTGCATGTTTCTTGCTCATCTTGTCCACTTCATAACCAGTAGCTTCAGGTGATGCCGGACTGTTGACAGTACCGGTCGGGGTCATACCGGTGCGGAGGATAACCCATTCGCCTTCCGGGACTTCCCAGTTAAGAGTGCCGTCAGCTGCCAGATATTGTGTGATGTCTATCACTTTTGATGCATCGATTACGGTAGCTTTGTCATCCACCTCTGGTTGTTGTGCCCACTGATAATCATGCCAGTAGGGAAGCGGAGTGGGGTGCATTTTGGCCAGGGTCTTTTCGCTGAAACGCTCTACTCGTGGCGCGGTTGCCAATATAACTTCAGCAAGACCACTGTTGGGATTGGCATTTTTAATGACCAGACGGAAACTGGTAGCTGTGGTAGCCGGAAATGACACTACTACAGGGGCATAGGGTTCAAAACCTACATTCAGCGCCGGGTTGGAACGGTTGATTTGAAATTCCGAGAGGGTACGGTATTCGCCGTTGGCTGCTTTGACCTGAAACTGAGCCATTGCAAGCATTGGATGTTCTGTAGAGCGAACTGAAAGACTGCGTGCCGTAAACGGTTCTTTGGCTTCGAAGTTGACTGTAAATTCACCTCCGGCCGGGAAATTGATTCCGGTTTTTTTGTTTCCGTCACTGATACTTGAAAGATCGGCAACTCCTGGTAAAGAGGTAATTGCTCCATTTTGACTATTCAAAACGAGTTGGTCATCTTTTGGAACGGGATAGGCGATGACCTTAACATCCTGAAAAATTTCAATTGGTTTTACCAGTTTTTGAGAGAGTTTCTGCGGTCCTTTAACGCGCATTTCCGAAGCGGTAAGATAGCGCATAGCCTCATTAGCATTGATCCATGGTCCACCGGATTGGCTCCAGCCGGGTGAGTTGAATATCCCGATTTCAATATTGAGTTCTGTTGCCGTTTTAAGAGCTATGTGCATAATTTCCCACCACTCTTCACTGAGCATTTTAACCTTACCGTAAGGGATATCACTTAACCCGATATTACCGATGAATGCCCTGTTTATACCGGCTTCTTTCATCGAATTGAGATCTTTCACGACTCCCTCTTTGGAGATGTTATCGGAGATCCAGTACCAATATACGCTGGTTTGCATGGAGTCGGGCGGGATGATGAAGCCGCTCTCCAGAACCTCGTGCGAAACATTTGCGTTATCTGTTGCGCATGCTGATATAAATATTACAGCAACCAGGCAGATAACCAGTATGAATGTGTTTTTCATAAAAAGATGTTTTGATGATTATTTAATTGCATTGTTTTGCCCTATTTGGTTGTGTAATCAAAATTGAAACGTCCGCCGGGTGCTGTGTCGCCGTTGACATAGAAGTCCATGATGTTTCCATTCTCCTGCATGTTGTCGTTCCACTTGAACTCGATATCAATCTCTTTACTGCTAAGATTCAGCAAACTCCGTTTGATCTCCAGTTCAAGTTTGTTGTTATTGACAGCAAACTTTGTTTCTGCTATCGGTTCCCATTCCCAGCGGCCAGCAACATTTTTCTCCACAATGGCTTTGTTACCTTTCGGACTGACACGGTTAACAATTATATCATAGCCATTCCATCCGGTCGATTTATCGCGGTCAGTATCAATGAACAGCATCATCCAGTTGCGGTCGCTTTGGGGTGTAAGCTTTTCTGCAGTTTCTGCATAAAAATAAATATTCTCCGCATCACGGGCCACTTTTGCCCCTGCAATGTCATTCCTTCCGGTGTTGTTGGTGTAGTATTGGTCATAGCGACCTCTGTGGTCGCGGTGTATGGTATTTCCTTTATAGTGCTTGTAATAAGGTGCAACATCAGCCCATCCGTCGGCTTTGCCGATCTTTATGGTTTTTGGAGCAGATGCCTTTTCCGGAGCAACCATGCCTTTGAATTTCCTTACATTATCGATCAGTTGATAATAATAGACATCGCCTTTGTCGCCCCAACCTTTGTTGGGTTCGATATCGCGGCTGTGTTCCCAGTCAAACTCATCGACAAACGAGAAGGGGTCTCCTTTCCAGCCATCCTTGGGCAACCACTGACCGGCAATAAATTCGTTCCATCCGGTGATGAAAACCAGCTCAGGGTCAACTTCGAAGGCGCGGTCCCACTGCTCCTGAAAATTCCATCCGTAAAGGTATCCGTCAACTCTTGGGTCGAACCCGTTTCTTTGGCTGAAGCTGCGTCCGTAGGTGCCGGGCAGGTTAAAGGCACTGCAATGCCCGTTGGTGGCCGGGCTGGCATTTTGGGCCATACCAACGGCAACCTGCTCGAATTTGCCGTTTTTACCTTTTACATAGCCATGTTGCGGATAATTTTCAAGCCATCCCCATTGGTCGTTACGCCTGGGCCCGTCAACTAAGTCGGGTTGCCCGGGGCGGAAGGTGAAGAATCCGGCAATCTCTTTGTCTTCTGCCGAATTGGTAAGATTGTCAGGATATCCCATGATGCATGGTTTTCCTTTCCAAACAAACCAGAGATTTTTGTACCGCCCGGGTTTATATACATCACGATAGAGTTGCCGGAGTGAAACCAGTAAGTTTGGTACCGGACCAAACGGGAGCATAAAGGCGATTTTCGGTACATTAACTCCATCTTTTTGGGCCTGATCCCAGACTTTCATCAATGCTTCGTACGATTTTTCCCAGGTAATACTGCCGTTAGTACAGTCGAAAAATACAGCATCAACCCCCGCATCGGCCAACATTTCAGCATGTTTACGCAAAACCCACGGATCGGTTGTTTTATAATATCCCAAAAGTGGCTGCTCCCAGAAGAAAAATCCGGGTTGTTTGTCACCCCAGGCCGGATGATGGTAGTCTTTCATCGCCCCGGGATATTTTCTGACGATTTCGGTGATGTTTTTTACCTGATAGGTAGTATCATCGTCTCCCTGATGCCATGTCCAGTAAAACATGGCAATAAACTTGTCCTTTTTCTTCTCTCCGGCAGCGTTATAGTCACGGACCTTTCGCCCGAGTGCGTCTGTTGCTGCCCATTGGTCGCTGTTGACATTCCAGTTTTGAGAATGTCCGACTACCGGAAACAATAGAATAATCACAATAGACAAAAGTCGAATTTTAAAATTCAGTCTCATAATTTTATGGAATTAATATGTAAAGTGCAAAAGTCTTATTTTACAACTGCCCGGGCATACCCATTAAGAATTGAAAATAAGGTAGCATGCTACTGCAATCCTGATGCTATACGAATCATGCTGATACGCATATTTTATAGTCTTACAGTAAGGTTTACAATTACCGGCAAAGGTTCTTCCGCTATTTCATCAAACTCCGTTTTTAAAAGAGCGTAATGGGTATGCACATCATTTGCAGTAATTGTGATCGTTTGGATGCCCTTTGACAGTCCCTGAACAGGAATTTCACAAGTCATTCCGGAGATTTCTTTAAAAAATACCTTATCTCCAATCGCCACGGTAAAACTTTTAGGCATTTCACCCGCTACGGACCAGTTCAGTTTTATTGATTTATCCGATACTTCAGTGATCGAAGCAGCCAAAAGTGTGCTATTCTTATCATTATTGTGGAAAATGTCCATGAGTGCACGTGTCATATTCAGATAATAGAAACCCCAGCCGCCAGTCCTGTCACGAGAACCAGATGCTGTTAAGGAGACAGGTTCAAAATCATCACTGAGTTCGATACTGTATTCATCCAGATAAATATCATGGTTTTTACCAAGTCCGTGACCTTCTGCCTGTCCGGCGAATTCATTGAACTGGTGCAAAAAGATTACCCGGGGGTTTGATTTGAGAGCATACTTGAATGATTCAAGGTAAGTTGTACCACCACGTCTTCCATATGACTTTGCAGCAGTCCAACCCAAAGGCTCAAAGAATGCCGGCGTTACAGTAATTGCTTCAGGTTTTCCATTAAAGTAAGTCACCATAGGTTCCAACTGTCCGTCCATCCACGACCAATGACCTAACTCATGGTGCCGCGTTATTTGATTTTGGGAGGACATATATCGTGTTGTAAAATGGGAATCATCAATTGGTCCCTGCGCTTTGCGAAAGGCATCGAGTTCTTGTTCTTTCATGGCTAGTGTTTGTTCAAAAAATGGAACCCGGAATGCAGATTTTGCAGTGCCCTTTTTACTGCCAAGTGCGCCTGTATCCAAAATAATCATTAATGGTTTTCCGTCATAGTCTTGAAAGAGATCTTTAAACCGCGGATTCAAAACATAATTCTGATATATCCAATCCAATTGTTCGTTCAATGCGATCATCGTAGCAGGAGGGCCGTTGCTAATTCCGGGCATGATTGCAACTTTGGGGACATCAATTCCTTCGTCGCGCATTTTTGCCAAAACTTCAAGAAAGCAAGTAGTAGCATGAACGATAGCGCGGGCACCATTCCCAATCTCGTTCCAGTGCTTTTTCCCCCAAATATGATTAGACCAGTCAGGCATGATAAAATCTACTCCAAGATCCATAAACCATAAAACATGTTGGCGGATAACATCTTCGTTATAGGAGTCATAAAAGCCAACAATCGGAACCGCTTCAGCCGAGGTCCATGAACCAGGACCAGGTATGAACCAGGGTTCCCATTGAACGCAAAACAGATGTCCGTCATCAGATGCTGCGGGCATCGTTCGTTTTTTAACTATAACACGGAGTTCATTTGAGTGAAGACAGGTATCCGGCATAAAATTACCTACTATGAGAAGATCCCGATTAGAAGAACCCATCCAGTTGTTTGACTCAGCCTTCACGGCAATGACCTGAATTTCGATTTTGCCCCGATTGGGCAAAGGGAGAAGGAAGGTTGCATTACAGCTTGAATCGGGGCGTTCATGAGCGCCCCATCTGCGTTGATTCACATAAGGAAGTAATAAGTAGTCTTTGGCCAGATCCCCCGATTTTAAGTTCAAATGAGCTGTAAGGATGATCGAACGCCCCATGGGAACAGTATCCTTATCAACTTTTATTGTTATAGAATTTTTTTGTAAGGTGTTTCCAGTACAGGCAAAGCAAAAAAGAAACAAGCCACTTATTACGATTTTCGATAACCATGTAAAGAATTTCATAATCGTCTTTTATAGTTCTTCCATTTATTTACTTTCAAGAATACTCACCGGTCCCATCAACCCCGATTCCATGAGTGCGTCATCTTTTTTGTAAAAACGATGTGTGGTAAAGGTATAACGACCGCTTGTCCGCGGTGTACCGTTGAGAAGCCAATCTGGCCACTTGTTGTCTTTAATGCCATCATCGGGGAGTGACTCGTCACCAATAAGCCTGTTCGCCCAAAGATTAGCAACATCGATCTCAAGTTTGTTGCCTTTTTTCTTTACTGCATCAGAGATATTCACCTGCCATGGAGAGGTCCAGACTACCCCAAGATCTTTACCGTTCAATCGTACGTGGGCCATGTTTTTCACCATCCCCAGATTCAGATAAAGTTCTGATTCTTTCAATGGACTGGAAGATTTCGGCAAGTCGAAGATTTTAGAATACGTCGCAATACCGGAATAATAGCGAATTCCCTCCTCCGGCCGAGTTGTCCAATCGACAAGCGTTTCAAAATCTACTTTTTTGGGGCCGCCCCAAGCGGTATCGAAAGCGACAGTCCACGATCCCTCCAATGTCATGAGCGAATGAATATCGGGGAAATCCTTTTTAGCTGTAAGCTCTTTTGATTCAGGCTTGATTGATTTATTGAAAATAACAAAAAAGCTTTGTGAAGCATCGAGTTTTATACTGATGGAAACGCCGTTTTTAGTTTTGCCAAGGTTGTTTAAAGGACGGATTTCTCCTGTTACTGCATCCCACAATTCTGCATTTAAAGTACCATCCCTGAACTGGCAGACATCCTCAACAGGCTGGCCGGTACGGTTCGAAATAAAATAGATTTCCCGATCCGGTAACGACCGGTGGGTGTATCTTATGGATCCCGAGGCAGTAAAATCAGGATTAACACCTAATTTGCTTAAAAGGGCAGCAGTGGAATCATACGGTGAATAGAGCTCTGTTGCTAACTGTCCCGCTGAATTTTTGAGTGTAGCGAGGGTGGCATTTGAGGGGATTATTTGTTTTGTGCCCCATAATTCAGCTGCAAGTGTACGCACCTGCTTATCGCACTCAGGATAGTTGACGAGCGAAGGTGATTTCGATGAAGGATTTCCGACAACCGTAGCTCCAGCTTTAACCAGGGAAGCGATTTTGGTGAGCAGTTCTGGTGTCATGGTTTCAACATCGGGCAAAACCAGGACACGGTAGGAGGCACCGCCCGGGAAAACGATCCGTTTGTTGCGGACTTCAGCGTTTTTCAGCAGGAGAGGGGAACATCCATCAAATGAATAACCCCGTTTATCGGGCAATACATCCGTTCCTTCGAGTGCCGATTCAGGAGCACGAAAAACGTACGGTGCGCCCTCGGGGGTGAGGTATAAAATATCGGCAACTGCAGATCCTTGTGAAAGTAGGAAAGAACACCTGGTAACATATTTGTGATAGGCAGGAACCATTGACCACCAGGTTTGACCACGATCCCAGTGAACACCGTAAGGACCCATTGTAACACCGGGTTTTAACCCGTCTCCGTAAGGTTTATGGGCAAAAGTATGATATACAAACCGGTTTATCCCCATACTGAAAGCCCAGTCGCTCTGGTCTTTCATATTACCGGGATATTTTTTCCATGCTTCGAACGATTCAGCGGTAAAGGCTTCTGCTCCAACCACAGGTTTACCCTGAACATGCGCTATGGAGGTTGCCTCAATACAACTGAAGGCAGAATTGAAGCCGAATTTGTCGGTCCAGAATTCGCCCATCGGTACATCAGCGACACTTCCAAGATCAAGATCGGCCGTGGGGTTCATATCATACGGTTCGATTGACAGGCTGAAGCCATTTCTCCTGCCAAGTTCTTTAAGTCTTCCTGCGTGATTTTCAATAATGAGTTCCTGTGAAGTCAAACGTATGTCCCACAAAAAACGCTCACTGAGCTCCAGGCTACCGACAATCTGCCCGGCATAAGTCGGCAGATACAATAAGGGATCATATCCCCTCCGTTTTTTAAATTGCTCACGGAAATCGCCGGTCCAGTTTTGTGAACCCATTTCCCAACTGTCAATATGAAGCATCGTCCAGCCCCCGCCAGTCGTGGATTTACGTGGACCCACTTTTTTCAGGAGTTTTCCTATGTATGCTTTAAAATGAGCATCGAAGGCGACCGTATCAAACTTATCGCACTCAAATCCCAATCCGGGCTTCGGAGCCGGCCGGGTAACCGCACCGTTGTTACGCTTGCCAAACCGCAGAATGGTCCATTTTCCGGCCGGAACGTTCCATTGGAGGGTGCCATCGGGATTGAGCATCCGGGTGAGATCAATGATTTTCGACTGATCAATAGCAGACCCGGGAACCTCGGGAAAAGATGCCGGAGCCGGAAGATATTGTTTGACTCCCTTTTGAGAGGTATAGGGCGCCCGGTAATAAAGTGCTTTTTCGTCTACATCGGCGATTGCCGGTCCCGTTTCCGAACTGGGATAGGCCAGAACCGCTACATCTTCGTACCAGCCATCGCGAATCTGTTTAAGTTCATTGGTCATACTTCCTTCACCGAAAAATGGCTTTTTAGGTTCGGGTTTCGGGAGGATGGCATTGAATACAGATGGACCTTTCACTTCTGTTGAGCTGGTGACCAGGTGCATCATTGATTGTTCTGGTTTTACCCAGGGACCACCGCTACCGGCCCAGCCCGGACCTGATCCAAGGATGATCTGTATCCCCAATCTTTCGGATTCACGAACCGCATGAACATACAAATCCTGCCACTCATCGCTCAGAAAATCAACCTTGCCACGCGGAACGCCAACATTCACCTCGAGATAAAGAACGTAACCGATACCGGCAGTTTTCATCGATTCCAGGTCGGCTGTCATTGCCTCACGACTGGAGTTCCCGTCCATAAAATACCAATATACGCCCGGTCTTGCAGAATCTGGAGGATTGAGCAAGCCTGACTTCAGCGAATCAATTGAATCCTGTGTGCACTGGATTGCCAATAGGCAAACCAA
>JADGPR010000005.1 GCA_017882335.1 Bacteroidales bacterium
TCTTATGAAACAAAAGAGAAACAATCAAGAACAAATAATAACTTTGAAAACCGTTACAAAAATCTCTTAAAAACGGTCAACACTATTCAGGCATAGTCATTCAAGAACCCAGAACCTAAAACCCACTACCCAATACCCAAAACCTGAAAAAATGAAATCCATTTTATACAATGACAAAAAGATCTTCTTTGCCGAATCAGGCAAAGGAAAAACAATCGTTCTTCTTCACGGGTTTACCGAGACTTCGAAGATCTGGGATTCCTTCCGGGATCAGCTGTCGGAATCTTTCCGGGTGATCGTGATCGACCTTGCCGGCCATGGAAAAAGCGAATCTTTGGAACCAGTCCATTCTATGGAGTTGCAGGCGGATGTCGTATATGAGGTCTTGAAACAGCGAAAAGTAAAAAAATGCCTGATGATCGGGCATTCCATGGGTGGGTATGTGACACTTGCCTTTACATCAAAATACCCAGAAATGCTTAAGGGGCTCTGCCTCTTCCATTCACATCCTTTTCCGGATTCCCCGGAGGACCGGAAAAACCGTAACCGTACCATTAAAGTGGTAGAACAGGATAAGTTCGGTTTTGTGGTCCGCTTCATTACTTCCCTCTTTCCGGAAGGGTCGCGGAGAAAATTCGGAAAAGAGATCAAAATTCTCGTGAAACACGCTAAAGAGATTCCAAAAGAAGGGATCATTGCGGCCCTGGAAGGCATGAAGATCCGTAAAAACCAGTCGGCACTACTAAAATCGATCAATGTTCCTGTCCTGTTTATCCTCGGACTGAAAGATTCCAAAGCTCCCCTTGACCGGTTATGGAAGATGATTTCCCTGCCACAGCGCTCGGAATGCCTGATCCTGCGGAATGTCGGTCATATGGGCTATATCGAAGCCCCTGAAGAGACGTTGAGGATGATCAAGGGATTTGCAAGGAAGGTGTTTAAAAAGTGACAAAGTCACTTCTCATAGAAATGCATCTCCGTAAGATATTTCCATACCTTTTCAGGAAGAAATTGACGCAGGTTCATTCCCTCTTTGATGCCTTGGCGTATAAAGCTGGATGAAACTTCGATCAGCGGGGCCTGTGTGAAATGTATGTGGGGGTGACTGTCAAACGGGCTGGGTTCAGTTTTCTGACGGGGATAGATGTAAAGATGATAGCAGGTCAGAAGCTCTTCGTAATTTTTCCATTTTGAAAACGACGGAAGATTATCGCTGCCACAGATCAGTACAAATTCTTTCTCCGGGTATTTCTCTGCCAGGTAGGTCAGCGTATCAATGGTATAGGAAGGTTGTGGAAGGTGAAATTCAATGTTGGATGCCCTGAACCTGGGGTCATCTTCCACCGCAATATTTGCCATGGCCAACCTGTGATGATCGGCCAGCAGGGAAGTTTTTTCTTTCAGGGGATTGTGGGGCGAGACGATGAACCAGACCTGGCCGATATCGGTAAACTCAACCATGTAATTTGCAATCATCAGGTGCCCCTGGTGAATAGGGTTGAAAGATCCGAAAAAGAGGCCGGTTTTATTTTTAAGCACCATCGGAAGATTATACGATTAGTTGGTTACTTTTTTATATCTGAATCCAGGAATTCTGTTACCAGTTCCGTCGCTTTGCTGCTCGCAGAGGAAAATTCATCATTGACAATGATCCGGTCGAATTTGCCGGAAAAAGTCAGTTCCTTTTCTACTTTGTTCAGCCGGGTCTGAATGTTCTCTTCGTTCTCTGTTCCCCTGTGCCGCAGACGGTTTTCGAGTTCCTGTAATGAAGGTGGTTGAATGAAGATTGCAAGCGCCGTATCCCCGAAATACTTCTTCAGGTTGATCCCCCCGGAGACATCCACATCAAAGATCGGAGTTTTCCCTTCCGACCAGATCCGGTTCATTTCAGATTTCAGGGTGCCATAATAACTACCCGGGTATACCTCCTGCCACTCGATAAATTCATCCCTGGAAATCTTGTCCCGGAACTGATCTGTCGTAATGAAATAATAATCTTTCCCCTCCGCTTCTTTTCCACGTTTTGTCCGGCTACAGGCAGAAATGGAGAATTCCAGTCCCGGAAATTCAGACAACAGGTGTCTCACAATGGTGGTCTTTCCGGCACCGGAAGGAGCAGATATTATAATAGCTTTATTAACCATAGGAAAACTATTCACACCAACACTCACACCCAAACCCACACCTACTTCGGGTTATAGTATATTCAATAATTGTTCCTTGATTTTTTCCAATTCGTCTTTCATCTGTACCACGATCTTTTGGATTCCTGCATCATTGGCTTTGGAACCGATGGTGTTGATTTCCCGCCCCATCTCCTGACTGACAAATCCGAGTTTCTTTCCCTGGGAATTGGCATCGTTCAGGGTCTGGTTAAAATAATCGCAATGCTTTTTCAGCCGTACTTTTTCTTCTGTGATATCCAGTCGTTCGATATAATAGATCAGTTCCTGCTCAAACCGGTTTTCGTCAGGTTTGGTTTGCAGCAGATCGGATTTTGTGATATTCTGGAATCCCGTCCGGATCCGCTCCCGGATATCGTTGAGGCGATTGTTCTCTAAGGGCTCAATCGAATTGAACAGATTAAGGATTAGTTGAACCCGGGCCCTCATATCGGTTTCAAGGATACTGCCTTCTGCTGAGCGGAATTTTTCGACAGACTGCAGGGCACTTTCAATCCCTTCCGCAATAAGGGCCCAGTCTGTTTCCTCGAATTCTGCTTTTTCGCTTTGCAAAACATCCGGGATCTTCATGATAACAGGCAGCAATCCATCACTGTTTTCTTCCTTCAATTCCGATAAAAGCGATTTCAGTTCCTGGTAATATTGAAGGAAAAGCGGCTTATTGATGGAATATCCAGCAGTATCAACCGACCTTTCCGCTGATATATAAAGTTCGACTTTCCCTCTTTCCAGCCGCTGCGAAATCAAGGCCCTGATCTCCATTTCTTTTTCCCGGAAAGCCCCAGGCAGCTTGACCGACAGGTCAAGTCCCTTGCTGTTCAATGATTTGATCTCGATGACCAGTTTTTTTCCGGGAAGTTCTGCTATGGCTTTTCCATAGCCTGTCATGGAAATGATCATACATCATTTTTTGCAAACTTACACAAAAAAATTATAATTTTACCTTATGGAATTTTTGGTACTCGACGATCCTCTGAAGTTTTACAATGTCATGCTCAGCGACATTGCCCGGGCACGGAATTTCGTTTACCTGGAAACCTATAAATTCGCCAACGACCACATGGGGGTAAAATTCCGTGATGCACTCACACGCAAGGCGCACGCAGGAGTACAGGTAAAACTGATGATTGATTCCTGGGGCAGGGGACCGGTTTCCGATTCGTTTTTTGAAGAATTGATAAAATACGGGGGAGAGGTTAAGTTCTTTGAAAAAATAAAGCTGAACACCGATATCTTCACCCGCGGCCACCGCCGCGATCACCGGAAAATAATCGTCATCGACGATGAGATTAGCTATATCGGTTCGATGAACATTACCGGCTACAATCTGAACTGGAGGGAACTCGCATTGAGGATCAAGGGAGAATTGAGCCTGTTATTCAGGAAAGTCTTCCTTCAGAATTATGAATCCATCAACCCTTATCTTATTCCGAACAAACTGGCATTCACCCGGACCGTGAAAATGGGCGATTGGGAGATCATACGCGATGTTCCTTCCATCCCGGTGCAGCGGATGAAAAAGAAATATGTTCAGCTGCTCCGCAATGCACAATCTTCCGTCATCATTGAAACGCCCTATTTCCTGCCGGGATTTTTATTGAGAAAAGCCTTGATGGATGCCGCGAAACGGGGTGTCGATGTCAACGTGATCATGCCCAAACATTCGGATGTCAGGATGATAGATATTCTGCGAAACCGTTATCTCGGCATGCTTTCCAAGAACAATGTGAAGATGATGTTTTTTATCCCAAATAACCTGCACGCCAAGCTGATGGTTATAGATAACAGGGTTTTCTCAATCACTTCCGCAAATTTTGATTACCGGAGTTTCCGTTACCAATATGAGATCGCATTGATCGGGAAGGAACCGGAAGTGTTGAGGCAGCTTAATGAGCACCTAAATGAAACCCTGAACAATTCGGAAGCCTTCGATTATCAAACATGGGCAGACAGGCCGTTGATTGAAAAGATATTCGAAGCGATCCTCATTCCTTTCCGGCACCTGCTTTAATCTGCAAGGAAGAAGTTTTCTTCACCCGGCTTACCAGGAAAACACCTCCGAAAATCAGCATGGCAGCGATGATCTTCGGAACCGTGATGGCTTCCGTTCCCAATGAAACTGACATGAACGATGCAATGACCGGTTGCAGGTAGGTATAAAAACTCGCCATGCTCGCTTCCACCGTTCTCAAGGCATAATTGATCAGCAGATAGGCGATAAAGGTATTGAAAACAACAATATATCCAACGCCCAGCCATGCAATAACCGGTATGGTCTGCAGGTGTAACTCCGGAATTCCTTTTACACAGAAAGGCAGGATGAAGACAAATCCGAAAAAGGAGACCCATTTTAAAATCGTCATCGTGTGATATTTTGCCACCATGGGTTTGATAAGAACGAGGTAAATGGCATAACACAGCATATTGAGCATCACCAGGATGTTGCCTGCAAATGAGTTTGTGCTCATGTTCACCATTTTCCCGTAAAGGATCAGGATCAAAGCCCCTCCGGCCCCGAGCGCGATCCCAATGACTTTGACAAAGGTCACCTTTTCGTGGATGAGAATGCTTGCAAAAACCAGGACAAACACGGGATTCAATACATGTATGATAGATGCATCCACCGGTGTTGTCAGGTTCAGACCTACATAAAACAAGGCATGGTTGGCGGCGAATCCCAATAGCCCACACAAAGCAAGCATCAAAAGATCTTTCCGTGCAACTTTTTCCCGGATAAACCATCGTTGGAAGATCCAGAAAAGAAGAACGGCACCCAGGGATCGGAGAAATAATAATTGCAATGGTTGAAATGGAACAGGCATCAGGCTTTTCCCGATCATGTAATGTATCCCGAAAATGATTGCGATAAGAAGCAGCGCCAGGTGGGCCTTGATATTCCGATTCATGATTGAAAGTTGGGACGGTAAAAGTAAAAAAAAAGAGGCTATCCCGGAAGCCTCTTTTTCACCTTAGCAGAAGATCATGAGATTTTAATTTCTTTTTTGATATCTACTCGTGAATCCTCTTTTTTGGGAAGCATGACTTTCAGGATGCCACTTTCATAGTCGGCATTGATCTTGTCGAGATCAACGGTGCGGGGAAGTGTAAACGACCGGCTGAAAGAACTGTAGTGGAATTCTTTCCGGGTGTAATTCTTTGTTTCCTCTTCCTCCTCATCCCTGACATCAGAAGAAATTGTCAGGACGTTATTTTCCAGGTGGATTTTAAAGTCATCTTTTTTTAACCCGGGAGCGGCAAGATCCAGCTCAAAGGAATCAGGATGTTCAAGGATGTTGGATAAAGGATCCATTCCCTTGCGGTTGAAAAAATCAACATAATCGTTGTCAAAAAAATTCTGAAAAACATCTGCTATTGCGTTCGGTCTGTGAAATCTGATGATACTCATAATTCAATCCTCCATACATTAAATTAAACATTTGAATTGTGATCACAACCCATCAATTTTTATACCACCGGATTTCTCACTTTTTAATCAGATAAAATGTCACAATTCAGCGAAGTTTTTGCGACAATATGTCATAAAAAACTCACACCCACTCATCCAGCATCCAGCATCCTGAATCTACTTCTCAACTCGTCAGTTCGCCAGCTTATATCACATCTTATCTAACAAACAATAGTTCCCTGTACTTCGGCAATGACCATATTTCATCATCGACCAGGAGTTCCAGTTTATTGGTATGATAGCGGATCTTTTCGAAATAGGGGAAAACCTTTTCACAGTATGCAAAGGCTTTGTCTTCGGCGTCATTCAGCTTATTGGCCGATTTTCTTATTTCAAGCATTTCACTTAAAAGCGATTTTACTTGAGCGATATGTTCGGAGATCTCCGTAATGGTTTCGATCTGGTTCCCTGAAACTTTCGAAAAGGTATGGCGGTCGAGGACTTCATTCAGTCTTTGTACACATTCACAAAGTGTGTTCAGGTATTTGATGGCTCCCGGGATGATATGGTTGGTTGCCAGGTCGGCAAGTACCCGCGATTCGATCTGCAGTTTCTTTATATAATCTTCCAGGTGGATCTCATGCCGTGCTTTCAGCTCACGGCCGGTCAGTACTTTATTCTCTTCAAAAAGTTTGATGGTCTTTCTCGAAACCAGTGCTTTGATCGCCTTTGGTGTAGTGGCATGGTTGGATAATTTTCTCCGTGAAGCTTCTTCGATCCATTCCTTGCTGTAATTATTTCCTTCGAAAAGGATGGACCGGGATTCCAGGATGTATTTCCGGAGGACATTGAAAATCGCGTCATCTTTGCTGACCTTGCTTTTGATATACTGATCTACCTCTTTTTTGAATTTCTGCAGTTGGGCAGCAAGGATAAGGTTGAGCACTATCATGGCTGGTGCACAGGTCTGGGAACTTCCGACCGCGCGAAATTCAAATTTATTACCGGTAAAGGCAAAGGGAGAAGTTCGGTTACGGTCGGTTTCATCGACCAGGATTTCCGGGATCCGCGGGAGGTTTTTAAACAGGTTGGCTTTTCCTTTCTGAGCTGAAAGAGAGATTTTTTTATCGTTTTTTTCGATCATATTGATCATCGCCGAAAGATGGGTGCCGAGAAAAATGGAAATGATCGCCGGCGGGGCTTCGTTGGCGCCAAGCCGATGATCGTTGCCCGGCGTTGCAATGATGGAACGGATCAGGTCTGCATGGTCATGTACCGCCTTAATAATATTGACAAGAAAAGTAAGGAACCGCTGGTTTTTTTCCGGAGTCTTACCCGGCGAAAGCAGGTTCTCTTTGGTGTTTGTCGCCAGCGACCAGTTGTTGTGCTTGCCGGACCCGTTCACGCCACTATATGGTTTCTCGTGAAAGAGAACAGTAAAATCATGCCGGCTGGCAATCATTTCCATCAGGTGCATGATGAGCTGGTTATGATCCACCGAAAGATTAGCTTCCTCGAAAACCGGTGCACATTCATACTGGTTGGGGGCAACTTCATTATGCCTCGTTTTGATTGGGATCCCCAGACGGTGGGCTTCAATTTCCAGCTCCTGCATGAAGGCGATTACACGCTGGGGAATGGCGCCCAGATAATGATCTTCCAGCTGCTGGTCTTTGGCGGAAGCATTCCCAAAAAGCGTACGGCCGGTCAGGACCAGATCGGGACGGGCAGCGTAAAGTGCACTGTCGACCAGGAAATATTCCTGCTCCCAACCAAGGGTTGCATTGACCTTTGTTACATTGGTGTCAAAATAACGGCACACATCCACGGCGGCCTTATCAATGGCAGCCAGTGACTTCAGCAGCGGGGTCTTATAATCCAGTGCTTCGCCGGTATAGGAAACAAACAAGGTCGGAATGCACAAAGTTTTATCGATGATAAAAGCAGGGGATGTGGGGTCCCAGGCTGTATATCCGCGGGCTTCGAAGGTCGAACGCATGCCTCCGCTGGGGAAACTTGATGCATCTGGCTCATGCTGCGAAAGCTGGCTCCCGCTGAAATTTTCTATGGCTTTTCCCCCTTCGACCGGATCCAGGAAAGAATCGTGCTTCTCCGCAGTCAGACCGGTAAGTGGAAAAAACCAGTGGGTGTAATTGGTTGCTCCCTTGGCCAGCGCCCAGGCTTTCATCCCGGCTGCAATCTGGTCGGCGGTTTTCCGGTCGATCTTTTCTCCTTTTTCGATGGAATTGATCACCTGTCGAAATCCCTCCGCCGTGAGGTACTCTTTCATGGCAGAATGATTGAACGTCAATTCCCCGAAATATTCCGAGGCTTTTCCTTCCGGGAATATTACAGGCTTGCGCTTATGCTGGATAGAAATCTCCAACGCTTTGAAACGAATATTTTCCATCTTCAGTGATTAAAATAAAAAAATAAAAAAATGCATACTTGATTTATCCGCAATGCTGGTAAGTTTTGACAAGCTTCAGAACCTCTTTTTCATTGTCCTGGATGCTTGCACGAAGCTGCTCATCATTATAACTCCTCAGTTTTGTGATGATGCCGTCGAGGATCTGGTGAGGGAAGACATTGAATTTTTCATAAACCGACCGTTGCTTTTCAAGGCAGTCGGCTGAGTGCCAGCAGGAATCGGGCAGTTGCTTCAGATGCGTGGTACGGCTTTTATGTTTTTCTTCGAAGATATTTACATCTACATAGGAATCTCTTGCAATGCTCAATGCGTTATTCATGGTTAGGCCATGCCTTGCTGCTACGGTCAGTCCTGCGAGCAGCAGGTAAATGTCGGCCGATCCATCCGGGCACCGGAATTCAACCGTTTGCCGGCGGCTAAAATCCTGTTCACCATCTTTTTCATTGGGATTGCAATCGGAGATCATGCTGTTCTTTGAATTCCAGCCCAGGGGAACCCTCACCAGAACAGACCGGTTCCGGTCCCCCCAGCAGATGTTGGTGGGCGCTTCCTGGTTGGGAACCAGCCTGAAATAACTCGTTGGGATGGTATTCCCGAATGCAGTCAGCGATTGTGCAAGGTCAACATAACCGGCAATGGCTTTTTTTGCCGTATTGGAAAGAACGCCATTTTCCACCATCGCATTTTTGTTGTCCTTCATCAGCTTTGTATGGATGTGAAGGCCGCTGCCGGCTTTACCGGTCGTGATCTTGGGTGCGAAAGTGGCCGTTAAGCCATATTTGTATGCCAGGCAACGTAACACCCATTTTGCGATGAGGAGGTGATCGGCTGCTTCTTCCAATTTTACCGGGAGAAATTCGATTTCGCTTTGTTCAAAGCTAAAGCCCCCTTCCGAAAAATTGCCCACTTCCGAATGTCCGTACTTGATGTTTCCTCCGCATTTGGCGATGGCCCGCATGGCTTCCATACGAAGGTTTCCCCATTTTGTGAAAGGAGGTGATTCATGATAACCGCGCTGGTCCATTGCTTCATAAGCAGAATCCTTGTCGCTGATGATGTAATATTCAAGTTCTCCCATCACTTCAAAGTGCATCCCGGTTTGCTCCTGCAATACCTGGTGCGATTTCTTGAGGATGTATTCGGGTGAATTGGCAAAGGGCAAGCCGTCCTTGTCATAATACGAACAAAGAACATCGAGTGTCGGAACCTCCGAAAAAGGGTTGACAAAAGCAGTACGGTAGCGTGGGATCACATAAAGATCGCTGGAACCGGGCTCTATGTAATGCGGAAAAAGACTAGAACCATCAACCCGTTCTCCTGCACTGAGCAAACTGTCGAGGTGCCGCTTGTTGTTGATGATGAAGTTAAGCGTTTTTAACCTTCCGTCTGCCCCGGCATACCGAAAATTGATCATTTCAATTCCATTGGATTCAATGAAACGAAGGAGGTCGTACCTGGTGAAATCCTGACTTGGCTTTTCGAGAAATCGGATGAGCGGGTTCGGGTTCAGCGCTAAAGTATCTTTCATAAATATTCGTTACTTGGCAGTGGAAGATTGGCAAAATTAATAAATTTTCCTAATTTTGACTCTTTACCTTCATTTCTAACAAACGCAAAAAATGCTTACCGGAACGCATGAAATAGTTGTCTTTACCGGCTTTCTCCTATTCATCATCCTGATGCTCAGCCTGGATCTCGGGATTATTAATAAAAAAAGCCATGCGTTTACTTTCCGTGAAGCATTGTTGTGGACCATCTTCTGGGTCGGGCTGGCCATCGGGTTTTACCTGCTGATCCGGTTCTTCGGGAACGAAATGCACGGGATTCGCAACAAGGCGGATATCCAGTTGCTGGTCGATCATTACCATCATCCCATCAACATTATCAATTCCGATCTTCCCAAAGCCATTGCGGATTACAACCGCAACCTTTCACTCGAATACCTCACCGGTTACCTGATCGAGTATTCGCTTTCGGTGGATAACATCTTTGTGATCATTATGATCTTTCTTTCCTTTAATATTGAGCACCGATATTATCACCGGGTATTATTTTGGGGGATCCTCGGCGCCATCGTCATGCGGTTCCTCTTCATCTTCGTGGCTAGCGCCCTGATCGAAAGGTTTGAATGGATCCTGATGGTGTTTGGCGTCATCCTGGTTTACCTCGGAGTCAAACTGGGATGGGAATTCTTTTCAGGTAAAACAGCGGAGAAGATCGATACGCATCATCATCCTGTGGTGAAATTCATTTCCAGGTTTTTTTCCGTTACCCGTGAAAAGACCGGCCAACGCTTCTGGATCCGGGAAAAAGGAAAAATTTTTATTACCCCCCTGCTTATCGTGCTGATCATCATTGAATTCTCCGATGTGCTTTTCGCTGTGGATTCAGTTCCGGCAGTGTTTTCCGTCACCCGGGATCCTCTGATTGTTTTCTTTTCAAACATTTCTGCCGTCCTCGGACTGCGTGCGCTTTTCTTCCTGGTCATGAATGTCATGAACAGGTTCCGCTTTCTTAAGCTCGGGCTTGCATGCCTGTTATCATTTATCGGGGTGAAAATGGTATTTCAGCTTAACATCTCTACAAACCACTCGCTCGGTATCATCATCGGGATCCTGTCGGTATTCGTATTGCTTTCGATGATCTTTCCGGATAAAAAGTCTGAGGTCTGAAGTCTGAAGTCCTTTGTGCGCCTTGGTGATGCACTTTGCGTGCCTTCGTGGTAAAAAAATAATCTAACCACCAAGGCGCATGAAGTAAAACGCGAAGTACCACAAAAAAATAGTAGGATTTATAAATACGATAAAAATATTGTATATTTGTTTTATCTTTATATCGTCAGGTTATTGTAATGAAACCTTTTCTTACCCGGATAAAGCTAAAAAAAGGAGGTTTTATGAAAAATCAATTTCTACTGATTATTGGTGCGATTTTATTGACCTGTAATTTACAGGCCCAGTTTCAGAAAAGCTATCATGAATTTCCAGGTATTACAAATCGGTATTTTCCGGATCCCGTTAAAGATCAAAATAACTTAAAAAAGGATTTGCCTTTTTATCCGGTAAAACGGAATCTTTTTACCCCCGACTCGATGGTATGGCATTGGGACACAATCGTTTGTTACGATCTAAATAATGTCATATACAGAATCTCTGAAACATTTAATGGTTATGGCGGGGTATTAGAGACTCTGACGGAGGCATGGTTGAACAATACCTGGAAAAATTATTCGCGTAAAACCCATACATATGATGCAAATGGTAATGATCTGGTCTATCTGGAAGAATCCTGGAACAATAACAGCTGGGAAGGGAAAAACCGGCATTCATTTTCTTATGATTCAAACGGGAACATGGTGCTTATGGAATGGGAAATCGGGCAGTCGAACACGTGGCAGAAAATCTCGCAATATTCAATGATCTTTGATACAAATGGAAATATAGATTCCATGTATGTTAACAAAGGGGAGAACAACATATGGGTCAATAATATCCGGGTTGCATACTCTTGTGACATCAATGGAAATATACTGACAGATCAACGAGAAACATGGTCAGATACTTGTTGGATCCTTTCTTACAAGGACACATATACTTATGATGGGAATGGGAATCAAACAATATCGCTAATTGAAATTTGGCAAAACAATAATTGGGAAAATTTCTCCATGGGAACGATGACCTATGATACAAATGGGAATTATCTCACTTCTCTCAATGAATTATGGCAAAATAATGCATGGAACAATTCTTCCATAGTCACCTGGACGTATGATGGTAATAATTATTTAGCCAGTCTACTCGATCAAGAATGGGTTAACAATACATGGAATAACTTCAATAGCATTTTGTATTTGAATGATTCAAGCGGAAATATGCTTGTGAAAGTATGGCGGGATTGGCAATCCGGGTGGTTAAATAATTATAAGCTAACATACACTTACGATCTTTTTGGAAATTCGATCACTGGAAAATACGAATCCTGGGAAAGCCCGGGAATCTGGATGCCAGGAATTGGCAATCTGGTAGTTTTTTCAAACCATCAGTATGATTTCGGTATTGATATTGAGTTAAACCGATATACCGCAATTATTAATTCCATTGTACTTGACGTTAGTCCGAAAGAGCCAGCTTCGCGATTCGTTGTGTTTCCTAATCCTGCACATTCTCAGATCAGGATTAAGACGGATAAGAATACAATTGGAAGCAATATGTGCATCTCAATTTTTACTTTGGAAGGACGACTTTTGACAATGAGACCACTAACAGACATGAGTCGTGAAATCGACATTAGCAACCTGCCAAACGGTATTTACATCGTAAAACTAACCAATAACGAAAAAACTGTCGTAGCAAAATTGGTAAAAGAATAATTTCTGGCTATGTTTGAAAATTTGAGGCAGAGGTCAGAAATCTGAAATTTCATCTCATCCTCCGACACTTTCTCCTGAAAGAGAAGGGGAGTGATAAAGTGGATTTCCCTCTCCTTCAGGAGAGCCTGCCTGCCGGCAGGCAGGGGTTAGGGTGAGGTGGGGAAACTTTCCCCTTATTTTCCGGAGAAATATTTTTCCAACAATTCCTTTGCTGCTGAATAAGGACTGATCTTCCCTGCAATGACATCCGTTTCCATTTTTTTCAGTTGGTGAGCGATATCCTTTCGGGAATAGAAGCTGCTCTTTATTGATTCGTCAATAGCGTCGAACAGGACCTGGAGATTCTGTTCCATACGGCGACGGATAAAAAATCCTTTTGCTGAAGTAAAGGTGCAAAAATCGCAGATGGTTTCCCACACATGCGGGATCCCTTCACGGGTTTGCGCCGAGCAGGTTTCCACAATCGGAATCCATCCAGATTCGGGAGGTGGAAAAAGATGAAGGGCATTGAAATATTCGGCTTTGGCCAGATTGGCTTTTGCAATGTTATCCCCATCGGCTTTATTGATGAAGATGGCATCAGCCATCTCGATGATCCCGCGTTTGATTCCCTGCAGTTCGTCGCCGGCACCGGCAAGTAGGAGCAGGAGGAAGAAATCCACCATGGAATGAACCGCAGTTTCTGACTGGCCTACACCGACCGTTTCCACCAGGATTACATCAAAACCAGCAGCTTCGCAAAGAATGATCGTTTCCCTTGTTTTACGGGCAACGCCACCAAGGGAACCGGCAGAGGGCGAAGGGCGGATAAATGCATTCGGATCGTTGGCCAATTCTTCCATTCGGGTTTTATCGCCGAGAATACTACCTTTTGAACGGCTGCTGCTCGGATCAATCGCCAAAACCGCCAGTCTATGCCCGTGTGCTGTAAGATATCTGCCAAGGGCTTCGATGAAGGTGCTTTTTCCAACCCCGGGAACTCCGGTGATGCCGATACGGATACTTCCATTCGACTGCGGACCGCGGACCGCGGTCTGTTGACTGCCGACTGCTGACTGCCGACTGCTTTTCAGACATTCCGCAATGATCTCCTGGGCTTTATCCTGGTGTGTGTGCAGTGAACTTTCAATAAGGGTAATGGCTTTGCTGAGGATCGTCCGGTTGCCCTCCCTGATACCCTTCACAAAATCCCCGACACTTAATGGCTTGTGTTTTCTCGATTTCAGTTTCCTGATCGCCTCTTCGTTGATCTGTGAAGGTTGTTCGATCCCCTCCATGACGTTTAATGCGCTTTTATGTTCTTTGCCATCAGCCATCTCAATTCTTTTGAAATACAATTTCCCATGCATGGTCGTTTTCGTAAAGATCAGCAGGCCGGATGATTTTTCCATCACATAAATGGTTGAATTCACTCGGTTCGTCATGGCTCTTCCTGTCCCAGCCACAGGTTTTTGCATATACTTTCAGCACCAGTTCAGAACAATAAAAGGAGTCGTCGGAGTTATTGAAATCAAAGCTATATGGTGTGCCGACAATTTCCGATGCATGACTGCAGGCTTTTTCCATCTCCTGTTTACCGCAGAACCTGGGCTTCAAAATCACGAAATCATCGGTTTTCAGAAAGAATTCCTGCAATTCATTAATGATCACTCCTGCTGCAGTGGCTTCAATGATCTTTTCTCTGGGCATGATCATTGCTGTATGGGTCCAGTAGCCGTCTATAAAGAAATTTGATATCTGGAATTCCCTTCTTGACAGTAAGATCATACCCGGCATCACCACTTTTCTGATATTATCCAGGTTAAGGTCTGAACACCTGAATTTGCGCCCAAATCTCCAGGTTATATATTTTGAAACCCAGATCAAAGGTATACAGTAATATAGGAATTTCGGATTCCAGGGGATCATTGGGCAATTAATTAAATAGCGAAATAGCGAAGTAGCGAAATTACTAAATTATTGGTGACTTTTTATAGGGCACCTGATATCCGATTTTTAAATATTACTGTGAGTTGCAGTTTTACTGTTGATAAATTTCAAAGAATTTATACCTTTGCACCCCTAAATCCTCTCCGTAGCTCAGTTGGTAGAGCAATTGACTCTTAATCAATGGGTCGCAGGTTCGAGCCCTGCCGGGGAGACAGGAAAATCAACCACTTACGAGTAAAATTGTAAGTGGTTTTTATTTTACGCAAGATTCACGCCAGAATTTGATGAAATTTTCGGGGTTTTTAGTTCCTCTATCATACAGGAAATGGAAAATCTTAGGGGTCAAAATCAACATAAATTCATTTTTAGAAGTGTCAGGTTTTTTTGGGGGGGTGACAGAAGAAAGAGGCTGCCTCTCAATTTTGAGACAGCCCCCAGACATTAAAACAAAATTCAATCCAAGCCTGACCTTAATTTTTCATCAATAAGATGTTTTTAATTCAACTCTTCTGTTTTTCGCGCGGCCGGCAGCAGTATTATTGTCGGCAATCGGTCTGGATTCGCCATAACCTATCGCGGTCAATCGTGATTCCATGATACCCTTTCCCATCAAATAATTTTTTACCGCTTCGGTACGCTTTTGTGACAGGGTGAGGTTGTATTCATCCGTGCCCTGGCTATCGGCATGTCCTTCGATAAGTAACTTGGCTGCTTCATACCTTTTGAGTATTCCTACCAGTTCGTCCAGTTGAGCAAGGGATGCTACTTTAAGGATATCCTTGTTGGTTTCGAAGAAAATTTTACTTGCTATGTTCGTAATCCTTACCAGGTCTTCTTTTGCAATTTCAGGACAACCTTTATTTTCAATTGTTCCCTTGATATTCGGACAGAGATCATCAATATCCGCCACGCCATCGCCGTCTGTATCAGGACAACCTTTCAGGCTTTCCGGACCGGCAGCATCCGGACAACGGTCCATTTCATTGACGATTCCGTCATTGTCATTATCCATCGGGCATCCATTTGAATTCACCTTGTATCCTGCCTTCGTATCAGGGCAATTATCATCTATGTCAGGAACGCCATCGCCATCTGTATCCGGGCATCCTTTGAAATTTGCCGGACCAGCCATATCCGGGCAACGGTCGTCTTTATCTGCAATACCGTCACCATCTTTATCGGGGCAACCATTTAATTCCTTGAGACCTGCAATATCAGGACATTTATCCAAATAATCAGGTACGCCATCCTTATCCACATCAAATGGGCATCCGGTTATATCAACGGGAATACCGACAGGTGTGTTGGGACATTTGTCGTTACGGTCAGATACACCGTCATTATCGGCATCTTTTTTCTTGCCAAAATTAAAAGTAACTCCGACTGTGTGAAGGAGGAAAAAGTCATTTTCTCTTGCCACAACTCCATCCCTTTTATCTGATGTGGAATAAATAAAAGTTTCCTGTAAATTAAGATTAACGGTACTACCCAACCTGAAATTTATTCCCCCTCCAAATGAAGGGATTGCCCAATCTATTTTAGATGGACTGATTTCCAGATCTTTATCAAATATCAATATGCCACCACCGACAAATAAAAATGGATTTACAACGGCCCGGGATGATAAGAAATTAAACCTGAAATTGAGAAGCGCTGAAGAAAAACCGGTGTTAAAGTAATCGCTGTTGCGGTCATACCCCATCGTTCCTTTGGTAATTAGCAGATTTATATCAAAATGTTTTACGATATATCTTGATACAGATAAGCCGCCAAAGCCATACCACGCCTGGTCGAATTTATAGAAGTCTGTACCCAGATCACCTGAATACTGGGTTATACCTCCATGTAAACCGATGTTCCATTTTTTGTCTTCTGTTTGAGCATATGTGATTAATGTAAATGCAAAGCAAATACATAATAGTAGTAGTTTTTTCATGGCTCTTTATTTTTAACTACGCTAATGTAGGTTATCATATAGAGGTATGTGTTACACAACTCTTGAAAAGAGTTACATGATTCACATATTTTTTATACGGGATGGTGCGTTACTGGACACGCCACTCAAATTGACCACTCACTCGGGCGATTTAAATTGACCAGAACTAGGTTTGGGGACAATAGTGGAAAAAACGCTCGCTTTGACGAGTCTTCGCCGGAACAAAATGACCACCTCACCTTGTTGATTGTTAAGAAGATATTGTGGTCAACAAAAATCGGCAGAGGATGGTCAGAAACTCCGGTTTTTCCAAGAATGTGACGAAACGCAGTTCTGGCTGGACTATCTTCTGAGGATTGGATTACTGACAGAATCTGAAACAAGGCAAATCGTGTCGGAAGTGGTACAATTATTGAAACTCTTCACCTCAATTAAAAAGAAGATAAAAGACAAAATTGAGAGCAAAATTTGAATTGGTATAATTGTATTCCGGTCGAATTCAAAATTCTTTTCATTTTTCCCTTGACTTTTAAAAATTGTGTATTATATTTGCAGTGTACTAATACACTAATACATGATAAAATGATTACTATAAAAGATTTAACTTTCTGGTATTCAAAACAAAACAAAATATTTGAAAAACTGAACCTGGAGCTGGAAGCCGGCCATATTTACGGTTTATTGGGAAAAAACGGTGCTGGGAAGACCACCCTTTTAAAGCTGATCTGCGGTCTCTCCTTCCCGAAATCCGGGACCGTTGCCATGGATGGACTGATCCCTGCGAGACGCGAAACGGGCTTCCTGAAGGATATTTTCCTCGTTCCGGAGGAAATTTCCCTTCCTTCCCTGACTCCGGAAAAATTCGCTGATCTCTATGGGGGCTTTTACCCCGCATTTGATCTTGCTCAATTCAGGGAAATCCTGGGAAAACTTGAGGTTGAAACAGTTCAGAAATTCACGGGAATGTCACATGGCCAAAAAAGGAAGGCGATGATTGCCTTCGCCCTGGCCGCCAACACCCGTTACTTGTTTCTTGATGAACCTACTAACGGAATGGACATCCCCTCCAAGGCCGCCTTCCGGAGGATGCTTGCCGCATCTTTTTTTGAGGAGAAAACGATCATCCTGTCCACCCACATGGTACGCGATCTTGAAAGCATGATCGACAGCGTTATCATTCTCGAAAATCACAGGATCATTCTGAACCAGTCAGTGGATCAGAATCTTGAAACCTTTTTCAATGCCTCCATTAACATCCCTGATAAATTATCTTCCTATTCCGAACATTAAAAATATCGAATCATGAACGATACCTTCAACATAAACCGATTCTGGCTGCTGGTCAGGCGGCAATGGACAGAAAATAAAAAAGTATATCTCCTTCTGTGGGGAGTGATCTCAATTTCCGTCATGGTCCTGCAATTCTTCCCCTCGATTAATGAACCTTACATTTTATATATCCTGCTGTTTTGTTTTGGCGGGTGTGCAATATCTACAACCCTTTTCAGCCGCTGGTCCGATTACAGCCGGTCCTCGTTTTACCTTCTCATCCCCGCATCTGTAACCGAAAAATTTCTATGCGGGTTGTTTTATGGTATCCTTCTGTTTATTCCTGTTTACTGTGTGAATTATTTTATTTTCAGGTATATTATTACATACCTGGTAATCATACTTTTTGACAATAATCTTCCTTCATTTTCAGCATTTATTAATGGAGCAATACATGAAATTATCACTACTCCATTCCCTACTTACATGGTAATTTTCCTTTCATTTCTATTCACACAGTCAATATTTATGACCATTTTCATCCGATTTAAAAAATATCAGGTTTTGATCTTCCTGATAACGATCATGGCAATTCTTCTGATTTATAATATTGGAATGAATGTCCTGGTGACTAAACTCGTTGATGTTCAGGTCGGATCCATCAGGGCACCCGGAGTATTTCTCACGTTCTATTCCCCTGATTTTGGATATCAGTCATTTAAATCAATACCTGATGAACACTTTTCTTTTATTAAACTGATCTGGGGCCTCAATAACCTTGTCTGGTTCGTGGTTTTTGCCATCTTGTATATTACGGCCAGGTTTAAACTTAAGGAACGCGAAATCTAAAAAGCCAGCGAAATGAATTTTACCGGAAATCAATCCATTTACCTGCAGATCACCGAATTTGTGAAAGAACAGATCCTTTTGAATAAATGGCAGAAGGAGGAGAAAATTCCATCGGTGCGTGACCTGGCTGCCGAACTCCAGGTGAATCCCAATACCGTAATGCGTGCATATGATTCCCTGCAAATGCAGGGTATCATTTACAATCGCCGGGGCATCGGGAACCACGTTTCACCCGATGCAGGGAAGAAGATTCTTGCAGCAAGCAAGGAGAAGTTCCTGCAAACAGAGCTCCCGGCAATTTTCAAAAACATGCTTTTACTGGAGATCGGATTTGATGAACTGGAACAACTTTATAAAAGTTTTGTAATTGAACATCGTAAGAAATAAAGAGTATGAAAAAGAGCAATATTTTTCTCCTTAGTGCATTTTGCCTGGCATTCATATGGATCATCCTAATCGGATGGTTTGCAGCCTCTGCAATCAACAATTATCGCAAAGGAAAAGATCCTTATTTTGCCCGGTCCTATAGTCAGATTCTTCAGAGCAGGAAAAAAACATTTCCCGCGCCCACAAGTGAACTGCTTATTTCAGGCGATGGTACTACGGTACTCACCATCCTGCCGGGCAAAGAGCTATCAGTTTTATGTCGCCCACGGTTATGTCGCTGTTCTTATATTAACTTCAAAAACGGGAGATCAATGATCAGTTTAATAAAACTGCAGGACTACGATGAGCCTGTTACAATAACACTTCCGGAGATTCCTTCCCTTTCTCTTACTAATTTTTCTTCTGTATACATAAACGGATTGATTCAAAAGGGGATTAATCTCCAATGTAACCGGGTCTCCTTTTTTTCTTCCGGTAATTGCAAAATTGGTTCACTGCGCCTGGATTTTTCGGGGAAGAATGATCAGCAGTCAATATTTATTGAAAAATCCAACCAGATAGATACCTTCATAGCTTCTGTTAAGGGATTTGGCAACATCAGGTTAGAGACAGCAGGTAATAGGAAGAATCAGATTTCATTATCGGAATCAATTAAACTTGAAGCGACAATGGATTTGATGAAGAAACTTGCCATCGGGCCAGAATCCCGTGTTCTGAATAAATAGATGTCCTGATGAGCGTACCATTCAAATCCGCTTTCATTCGTTTTTCCATGTGTTAAATTTATCTTGGGGTTCCGTTCAATTACCTCTCGAATTCTCCTTTCCAAAGTCGTGTATTTAACATCTTAATCTGATTAAACTTTTTTTATCGCCTTGACCCATAGAGGTGTAATGATACCAAAGGAAAAATTGTCTCGGAATTGTCTCATAAAACAGTCAAAAATATCCGGTTTCATTTAGTTGAATAGGGTTTTGGAAGGAAGGTGAATCGGTTGGAGTCGGTTTAATTCTGTTCAACCAAGGGTGATTTCAAAATGATATGGATTAACCCCGCATAGAACTTGCCACTTAAAATTTCATTGAAGAACTCCGTGGTCTACGAAACAAACAAATAGGAATATTAACTTTTTCAGAATGAAGGTACAAAAGTTCTTACATTATTGCCAAAATAATTGTACATTACACAATCTTTTTGAAAAATACTTGATGCGTTCTTGATACTTTTCAGAAATACAATTAAAAAATGAATTTTTAGAACGCACCTTAAATATAAAACACAATGAAAAGAAAATTTTTATTAACAGTTGTTCTCGCCTGTGTGCTCTTGATGTTGCATATAAGCCCACTTAACGCCCAATGGACCCAAACCAATGGACCCAACGGCGGTGAAGTAATTTGTTTAGCCGCAAGCGGCACGAATCTTTATGCCGGGACCAGGTTCGGTTTATATCTTTCCACCAACAACGGCACGACCTGGACGGCAATTAATTCCGGTCTGGCAAGTACCTATATTCTTTCCATTGCTGTTTCGGGCTCGAATATCTTCGTCGGAACCTGGGGCTTCGGTGTCTTTCTTTCCACCAACAACGGCACCAGCTGGACAGCGGTTAATTCCGGTCTAAATAATCCCTTTGTTTACTCCTTAGCGGTTTCAGGCACGAATATCTTCGCCGGGACATCCGCAACAAGCGGCGGCGTCTTTCTTTCCACCAACAACGGCACAAACTGGACGCTCACCAACCTGGTCGATGTGAATGTTAATACAATAGCTGTCTCGGGTACAAATATCTTCGCCGGAACTCTTTTTCATGGTATCTTTCTTTCCACCAACAACGGCACAAGCTGGACTGAAGTCAATTCCGGTTTGATATCTATGGATATTTATTCTCTTGCAGTTCTGGGCACGCATATCATCGCCGGTACTCATGGCGACGGAGTCTTTCTTTCCACCAACAATGGCACAAGCTGGGCGCAGGTCAATTCCGGCCTGACGAATCATAACGTGGAGTCTTTAGCCGTCAGCGGCACGAATCTCTTTGCGGGAACTCACAGCATGGCAGGAGGCTCCGTCGGCGGTGTCTTTCTTTCCACCAACAACGGCACAAACTGGACAGAGGTCAGTTCCGGCCTGACGAGCACGAATGTTCCGGCTCTTGCTGTCTTGGGTACAAATCTCTTCGCCGGGACTGAAGGCGGCGGTGTCTTTTTTTCCACCAACAATGGCACAAGCTGGACTGCAGTCAATTCCGGGTTTCCGAATACCCGGGTTTATGCCTTAGCGGTATCGGGAACAAATCTATTCGCCGGGACTTATGGTGGGGGTGTGTTTCTTTCCACCAACAACACAGAATGGGCGGCAATCAATTCCGGCTTGCCGGATCCGAATATTGTTGTTTATGCCTTTGCGGTATCAGGCATACATATCTTCGCCGGGATTTATGACAAGGGCGTTTATCGTTCCACCGATAACGGTACAACTTGGGATTCACTCAATACCGGCTTAACGAACAAATACATCCAATGTCTTGCGATCTCGGACACGAATCTCTTCGTCGGGACTTTTTCAGGTGGCATCTTTCGTTCCTCCATCAACGGAACAAGCTGGACAAAGGTCAGTTCCGGCTTGCCCGACTGGGCATTTGTTAATGCCATTGCGGTTTCTGGCACAAATCTCTTTGCGGGAACTTCCTACGACGGCGTTTTTCTTTCCACAGATAACGGCACAAACTGGACGGCGGTCAATTCCGGCTTGACAAATACTGATGTTAATTCCCTTGCGGTTTTGGGCACCAATCTCTTTGCCGGGACTTCTTATGGAGGTGTCTTTCTTTCCACCGACAATGGCACAAACTGGACGGAGGTCAATAATGGCCTGATAGGAATGAATCTTGTTGTTCTTTCCTTTGCAGTCTCGGGTACGAATCTCTTCGCCGGGACTGAAGACGGGGTCCTTCTTTCCACCAATAACGGCACAAACTGGACGGAGGTCAGTTCCGGCTTGACCAATACGCGTATTATTGCCCTTGCGGTTTCGGGCACGAATCTCTTCGCCGGAACATGGGGCAGCGGCACATGGAGTCGACCGTTGTCGGAGATAATTACCTCCATACACAACACTTCCAGCGAACTACCAAGCGAGTTTCTCCTTCGGCAAAACTACCCTAATCCGTTTAATCCGACAACAACAATAAAGTTTCAAATTACAATTTCAAAGTTTGTTAAGTTATCAGTCTTTGATATGCTTGGACATGAAGTTGCAACACTTATGAATGATCAACTAAAACCCGGAATGTATGAAGTGGAGTGGGACGGGACAGGTTGTTCGAGCGGGACTTATTATTATAAATTATTTGCAGGGGACTATGTTGAGACAAAGAAGATGATTTTGATGAAATAATTTTCTAAAATCGTCTTCCTTCTTAAGGATTATTGCCTATTGGTTAGAACAGAATTATATTCAGCTAAGCGAATTTAGCTCTTTAGTCAGGGTGCGGCTCAAAGTCGCGCCCTGAATTTCATTTCAAAAATCCCTCCCCGGACATATTACCTTTTTGCAATTTTCCAGATTAAGGGTAAAATCAACATATGGAAAATCCGGGTAAAGATAATTTCAATGAAATATTGCGCGAATGAACCATGACAATTTCAGTCGGGGTTCATTGTCTATTTCAATTCGAAAAGATAATTCAAATCAACACACCTCAGATACTTTTATCAAACTTGTTCCGTTTTTTCCCGGAGTTTGTTAGTTTATATTTCATTACAGCCCATGAAAAAGATAATGTTTTGTCTGATTGTTTGCTCCGCCCTGATGGGTGCTTGCAGTAAAAGTTCCACCAGCCCAAATTTTATTCCTGATTGTAGTGGCGCTATAAAATCTTTTAGCAGGGATGTTTCACCTGTATTCCAAAGTGTTTGTGCAGGTTGCCACACGAATTTTTCAAACTATTCACAAATATCAGCAGATAAATCTGCTATCAGAAGTAAAATTGTCGATGGAAGCATGCCGCAGCAAGGCTCTTTGTCGACAGCACAGAAGAATAATGTTATTTGCTGGATTGATAATGGCGCCCCGAATAATTAATCATCAAAATCTGGTATTGAAATCTTATGCCTGCACGGCATGCAGAGGTGCTGTTCTTTCTGATCGATGTCTTCAACATAATTGCTGGAGTGCATTACACATGATGGGTTGATGCAGTGCACTAGTCCGAAAGTGTGACCCAGCTCATGGATCACCTCCTTGGTAAACCTTTCAAGCAGCAGTTTGTCATCGGGCTCAATGCCGTAACGTTCATTGCTTAAGCGGTAGAGGGAGGCAATGCCGGTGCGCCCATTCAACGCGGCCTGCCCGAAAATGTAGGTAAGGATGGGAATAAACAGATCGACGCTGAACAATCCCAGGGTTTTGGCCGCGTCGGAGGAGAACTCTGCATCCACCTGTTTCAGCAGTCTGTTCCCATTATATTGCCTGCGTGCGGGATCATAAAACTCACTCAGGTCGAGGCGACCTTCCCTGAATATTACCGGCAATAGAAACTGATGCTTTACCTCCTCAGCAATCACCTCAAGAATATCTTTCCTGAAATAGCCGAAAGAGATTAAAGTGATTTGTTGCTGAATCATCAATAAAGGATAGGTTATTTGTCCTCCGCAGACTTCAGTTCGTATTTCCTGATCTTGTTATAGAGGGTCACGCGGTCGACTTTCAATGCCTTGGCCGATCGGGTGATGTTCCAGTCGTATTTGGTGAGGATCTGGAAAATGTGGTTCTTTTCATGGTCGTCGAGACTTTCGGCGGAACTGTCGATGAGGTTCTTCTCCAGCGGAAGGTCCCGGACCTGGATTTTTTTGCCGTTGCCGATCACGATGGCCCGTTCAACCATGTTTTCGAGCTCTCGCACATTGCCGGGAAAGCTGAACTCCTCGAGCCGCCGCAGGGCCGCGGAATCAATCTTTATGGGTGGCTTGTTCATTGAGGTGCAGTACTTTTTGATGAAGTACTCCACTAGCAGGGGGATATCCCCCACCCTTTCACGAAGGGGCGGTATGTGGATATTTACCACGTTCAACCGGTAAAAGAGATCTTCGCGGAAGGTTCCTTTCTCCACCATGTTTTTCAGGTCCTTGTTGGTGGCACAGATCACCCTGAAATCGGAGGTGATCTCCTTGTTCCCGCCTACGCGTACAAACCTCTTGGTCTCCAGTACCCGCAGCAGTTCAATCTGCATTTTTGTGGAGATGGTGGCAATTTCATCGAGAAAGATAGTCCCACTGTCAGCCATTTCAAACCGTCCTTTCCGGTTGTACATGGCTCCTGTAAAAGCTCCCTTTTCATGCCCGAAAAGTTCGCTCTCCAGGAGGCTTTCAGTGAGGGCCCCGCAGTGGACGCTGACCAGTGGAAAGAATTTGCGTGGAGAGTTGGAGTGTATGGCTTTTGCAATCAACTCTTTCCCTGTGCCGCTCTCACCGGTGATGATCACTGAGGAGTTCGACTGTGCCACACTTTCCACCTGGCCGAGGACCTTCTGCATCGCATCACTCTTACCTACCAGGTCTTCTACATTTTCAAGCATCATAACCTTCTCTTTCAGCACCACATTCTCGTCGGCAAGAGTGATCAGTTTGGCTGCATTCCGGATGAGGTGTGACAGGTCGTCGGGATCAAAGGGTTTGGTCACATAGTCAAAGGCGCCGTCTTTCAGGGCCTGTACAGCAGTGTCAACAGTGGCAAAAGCCGTCATCATGATCACGATCGACTCCTTCCGCATGGCCTTGATCCGCCGGAGCATCTCCATCCCGTCCATGCCGGGCATTTTGATATCGGCAAGGATAATGTCAAAGCTTTCGGATTCAAGCATCGATAATGCTACTTTGGCGTTTTCAGCACACTCCACGTGGTACCGGTCTTCGATGAACCAGCTGTAAAGAGAATCCCTTACGGATTCCTCATCGTCAACGATCAGAATGGAAATTTTTTTTGTCATGGTCTATTCTTCTTTATTTCGGATCACGGGCAGGGTGATCGAAATGGTTGTTCCTTTTCCCGGAGCCGATTTCACATCTACTTTCCCCTTGTGGCTCTGAATGATTCCGTGTACGATCGCCAGACCCAGTCCAATGCCACTGGTACTCTGCTTCGTCGAAAAGAAGGGTTCGAAAATATGCGGGATGTCTTCTTCTGCAATCCCCACTCCGTTGTCTGAGATTTCCATCACCAGGCTGTCGGGGTCATTGTTCCTGGTCCGGATGCTGATTTCTCCGTTTTCCTCAACTGCTTCAGAAGCATTCACCAGGAGGGCGATACAGGCCTGTTTGATCTGGTTCGGACTGCAGAAGATCAGATCCTGTGTTGCACTGAAATCCGTCAGGAAGTTTATGTTTGCGATTTTCATTGGATGGGTCATCAGGTCGTAGGTCTTCCGCAGGATCTCATGGAGATTCTTTGCTTCAAAATCCTTCTGGTCTTTTTTCGAGAAATCAAGCAACCCTTTCACGATATCGCCGCATCGTTTTGTCTCGTTCTCAATATGCCTGAGGTACTTCAACATTGACTCCTTTTTAGTGGGATCCAACTCAAGGTTGTGTAATTGCTTGGATACAAGTTTTGTATAAACCAGGATCCCCGACAGAGGATTGTTGATCTCGTGAGCCACCGAAAGCGACAGTTTGCCAAGTGAAGCGATCCGCTCGATATGGATCAGTTCATTCTGTGCTGCACCCAGCTCTTCCGACTTTTTCAGCACTTTGTACTCAAGCTGCTGCGACCAGTTCTGAAGTTCGTTGTTGGCTGCCTCCAGGTTGTCGAGCATGTTATTGAAGGCCTGTGAAACCACCTTCATGTCCTCCAGCTGATTGGGCTTTATCTCCAGGCGGGTGCTCTTGTCGCCATTGGCAACGGCAATGCTGGCTTTTACCAGTTCATTCAATGGTTTTTTGATCCGTTTTCGTGTGAAGAAAAAGAGAAAACCAACCAGGAAGAGGGTGGTTACAATCGCCAAAAGGAAAAACTCCGTTGAGGATTTCGATTCTGCAGCATCCAGTTCTGCCAGGGGGATCTTGATGATCAGCGATCCGAGGACCTGTTCGCTTGCTTTATGAGCATGACAGGAGCTTTCGTAGCAGGATTTATCGTTGCGGATGGGTAACTGGATTAACAGGTGTCGGCTGCTACTGTCATTTTGATTCATTTTGCAGTCGCTAGAGGCGCTGATGATCTTATAATGCTTCCCTTGGCCCGGGAAAATTGATTTAAGATCATTGTGACAGCTGATGCAGTTGGGGTTGCTATGAAAGTTGTTGGTATCGGAAGGTATGGATGTATAGACCAAATGGTCCTGGATATCGTACATGTTCACCTCGTCGATCCCGGGCATAGTATTGATGATGTCGAGCGTGTTCTGCAGTGTGCTTTTATCGTTCTCAAGCATCGAATGATAAAGGGATCCCTCAACAATGGAACCGATGTTATTGCCATTCTGCCGGATTACCGCATTCAGGTATTCCTCATTGACGGATCGGAAGATGAGGCTGAAGGAAACGAAGAGAAAGAGGGAGGAGGCCAGGATGACAAAAACCACGCGGCTATATATTGAGGAACGGAATTTCAGATACTTCCTGAAAATGGACTTGCCTGTGATATTGTTGTTCTTTAGATTACTGAAGAAAATCATATCCCGTTGAATTTTGAGCAGATCTGAGTGCGAAATGAGTGCAAGGTTTTTTTTACTGCAATATAGGAAAAAAATCGATATGCAAAAATGGTTTCGCTCTTGCCAGCAGGCGTGGGAAATATTCTCAAGGATTCATGAACTCCTTCTGGAAATCATTCCACACTTCACCTGGCAGTTCCGACAGGAGGTTATCGCGCAGTTCGCCGCCATCCTGCAAAGCAAAAATGGTGGTTTCGGGATCGTATTTCGGCATCGTCACCGCCAGGAAATCCCTGAATCGCTGCAGTTCTTTTTTCGACCATTCGGTGGCTGATTCGGCCAGGTAGTAGGAGTTGGTTTCTCCTTTCCAGTTGTTCGGTTTTATTTTATAGAGCCAGCCTGTTCCGTAAGGATCCTCATTCAGCTTGCCGGGATCTTCGGTTAGCAAAAGATTGGTTTCTTCTACCCTCCCGGAGATGGGTGAATATATCTTCAGCATTTTTCCGTCATGATAAAGCTCTGTCATCACCTCACCTTTGATGATCGAATCACCTGGTGTTTTCATGTAGTTTAGTCTGACATTGCCAGTAAAATGGAGCAGGAGATCATCCAGCCCCAAATTGGCGATACCTGATTTGGACAAATGGGCCCACGTATGATTTTTGCAGTAGAAAACTCCTTGGGGAATTTTCAGAATGCTACTCGTAAGGACACCCAAGGCCTTGCTGAACTGCCGTTTTATTATCACCTTCCTGTTCAGGATGATGGAGAAAGGGATAAGCAGGGCCAGAAATGAAATAATGATAAGGTATTCCATTCCTTTCGTCTCAAAAATGTTGTAATAACTGAATCCGTCCATGGCTCTATAATTAAGAATTAACAATAATAAATTTTTTTATTTCTTGATTTAATGTTTGCCGGCCCAGGAGGGAGAGTCCCGCAACACGGGCATACGGTTGATGACCCACCTGAAAATCCATATTTCTGTGAATAGAACAGTAAGTGTTACCACTACCTCCATCCAGGAGGGAATATAGTGGATTGCTGCATCCCACCGGAAGCCGATCACTGTGACGTTCAGCCTGTTCAGGATGATCCCCAGGATGGTCAGGATGGCGGCCACCCGGACAAGCATGATGTTATTCCGCCTATAGCTGAAATAAAAGAGCATCATGGGAAGGAGGACAAAGCCAAACATTTCCAGGAGGTACCAATAACCCATCGGAGTGTTGAGCAGGTCCCAGTGACGGTTATGAATAAAAACGAGTACCTGAAGGAAAAAGTAAGCAAACATCGTCCCGGCACAAATCTTGGATAACCCAAGGATGATACCGGTCCGGGCTTTGTGATCTTTCTCGCTGATTTGTTTCTGAAAGACGTTATGGCTGATAGATCCTTCGAAGATGACCATCGAGAGGCCGGCAAAGATGCTGGAGACAAAGAACATGATGGGAATGAATTCAGAGTACCAGAGCGGGTGTATCTTCTCTTTGGCCATCAGGTAAAGGGCACCGAGCCCCGACTGGTGCAGGGTGGAGAGGGTGATGCCGAAGATGACAGCAGCGATGGTCATACCAGATAGTATTTTATGAATACGTTTTGCCCCCAGCCATTCTGCAATGGCAGGCGAGAATTCGATCAGTTGGGCGATCATATAGAGCAGGAAATGCCATGCCACCAGGAAGAGGACAGAGTTCACTCCGAAGTTGTTCCCGATAATAGGGTTGATCACGTTCCAGGGGCGGCCAAGGTCAAGAAGCAGGGCCCCGGCATAGAAAACATAAGCCAGGAATCCATTGAGTACGGTTACCCTCACGATGGATTTGTATTTCTTCATGTTCAGAATATACACCATGAAGGTAAGCACATAGGCACCACCGGCAAAGGCCACGCCGGTTACCACGTCGAAGCCGATCCACAGTCCCCAGGGAACCTCCTGGGTGAGGTTGGTCACAGACCCCAGCCCCTTCCAGAAACGGATGACGATCAGCGTCAGCCCCAGCAGGATGATGGGAACCGAGATGACGTTAAACGGAGTAAATATTTTCCCTTTGGGTTTAAGTTCACTCCACAGAAACTTCCAGATGGGCTTGCCATCGTTATCGATTGCAATAGGATTGTTTTCGCTCATGGTTATTCCTCCGGGGTTTGGTTGTCTTTTTTCGTTGCCTGATGAATGCCTAACAGGAGCGCCGGAAACAGTACAAATATAGAAGGCACGCTGTAGAGAAATCCTTTGGTTAATGCAGGATAGGAAGCTTTCTGGATTTCTTTCATGCCGAGTTCCTTGAAGGGTACAGGTGAGAGATACATCCAGCAAGTACCACCGGCTTCATGTTCGCCATACAGGTAATCTACATAAAGTTTGGGGTTTTCTACAATCCTTTTCCGGGCTTCTTTGATCAGTTGGCGGCGAGTACCGTAGAAGAGGGCGTCATTCGGACAATTGGCAACACAGGCAGGAATTTCACCTGTTTTGAGCCGGTTATAACACATGTCGCATTTCTGGATCTTCGGGTTGGAACTGTGATATTCGAACTTCGGTATGTCAAAGGGACAGGAGATCATGCAATAGCGGCATCCCATACATTTTTCACCCCGCCAGATCACTGGCCCGGCTTTGGTTTTGTGCATGGCCTGGGTGAGACAAGCCGAAGCACAGGCAGGTTCGGAGCAATGCATGCACTGCATTTTAATGAAGACTGTGCCTTTGGATGTCTTATACTCATTAACCACCGTACGTTTGGTTTCACTTGTGTGTCGTATCGGGGGAATGTCTTTTGCCGGGCCTGGCAGGGGAAGGCCGTTGGCCTCGGCGCAGTCGTATTCACAGCCACGGCATCCTTTACATCTGGCGGAGTCGTACAATACGCCCCTGAAATCTATGTCGCCATTACCTCCGGGCGCCGCTTTCATTTCGCGGCCGATGACCAGGGCAGCCCCGGTTAACCCCAGGACCTTAAAAAATCCACGTCGGTTTATGCTCATACTATCTTTCTTTTAGTGTTGTGTACTACTTTTATTTTCTCGATGAAAAAAGTATATTCTATTATTATTTTTCTAAGTGAACTTATTTTCATTTGGATGTGTCCATAAACTTTACCTGGAAATCTTCCCAAACCTCGGGTCCGAAACCAGCAAGGATATTATCCTTCAGGTCCCCTCCATCCTGCAGCACTATGGGTGCATATCCGGCGGTAATCACTGAAGTGGCAAAGAAATCCTTCAGGCGGATGAACTCTTGTTTCAACCAATCGTTGTATTTCTCGGCCATAAAGAGGAACTGGGTTTCGCGCAGCCAGTTTGAAGGTTCGATTGTATAGACCCACCCATCGGCAAACGGAGCGGTATTGAGCACAGAGGACCGGCTGCTGAGGAGACCATTCTGTGTGCGGATGGTTCCCGAGACCGGAGAACAGATGTTCAGTTGCTTGCCGCTCTGGACGATTGTGAGGATCACCCCTCCCTTTTGTACCTGCTCACCGGGGTTTTTCATCTTAACACGCGTTAATGACCCGGTGATATGCTGCAGAAAATCATCGATCCCCACGCGTACCATCCCGTTCTGTTCCATGAAGGCCCAGGTGTGTGATTTGTCGAACCAGAAACCTTTCGGAACGTTGACAGCAGTTTCGCCAAAAGCGTTTATTCCGGAAGAAACCCCTTTCCCGATGGCCGGCTTTCTGTTCCTCCGGTAGCCGATCACCCAGGTGATGATTGATCCTGCCAGAATGATGATGACCAGGATGATCATCACGGTTTGCATTGGATGACTGCTTTCGGGGACACTAGCCAGGGTGATTTTGTTATCCAGCAAGACTGATTTTGCCTTCCGTTCACTGGACCCGAGATCGAAATAACCATTCGGGTTGAGATACTGCTGTCCGCCGGCAAGCACCCATTTCAGGAAAGCCACCTGGTTTTCATTTTCAGGTTTAACAGAGGCGATAGTATAGATGTTGCGGGTCAGTGCGCCTGGGTATTTGCCAAGCCATACCCCGCGCAGGAAATCCTGCATACTGCCATAAATATTTTCGAAATTGTCGAGTTCCCCGTTCCTGTTTTTATCGATCGGCAACAGGCCTATGCCGACGACCAGTCCCTGTTTGTTCAGATCCAGCACATCAGTGAGCCTGCAAAAACCAAGTGCGTTAGGATCTTTCGCGATGGCCGAGGCCAGTTCAGTCCCGCTGGATATCACAGTCGCGTTCAATGCCCCGACATCCGCATTGAGGAATTTTGCTACTTTCTGCCGGAGAGATTCTTCGTTGAAGAGGTAGCAGTGAACCGGGGTAGTCTGCCCACTGCCAAGGAGGGTTCCCCATTGCTGTTTGCCGGGATCGCTCATCAGCATGGCTAGCCGTTGCGGATTAATACCCTTCAAGTTAATTTCACCAATCAGGGGGTTTTTTGTGTTAAACACCAGTACAATAGCATCGCGCCCCACCACCATCTTCCACAGATTGTCGCCCGGGAGTGCAGTATAATATTCATCTGTAAGAAAGGTGAGATTCGCACCGGATTTTAAAATATCCGCCTTGTTTTCCCCGGAATATCTGATCAGGTTGATCATCGGGTCAGGATGTAGTTTCTGGTATTCAACCACCCACTTTGCAGTTAGATCATATAGTTCGGACGTGGTGACCACAGTAACGATATTCGGGGATTTGGTATTATCTCCAATGGCCATTGTGTTCTGAATATTGAAGCACAGGATGGCGATGAGGATGAATAAAAAAATCTTGGTTTTCATGGCGCTAAAATTTGTTTCTTTTGCTTTGACTCGTTTTTGAAATTGGTTTAATTCTGTTCAATACCTATTCAAATATTGAGCCTAAGTCAAAAATGAATTGTAACAAACAGAAAAACAATACGATACAGTATGGTCTGCTGAAAAGATAAACAGGATGAAGTGTTGAATAAATCAACAGTAAAATTTAAAAAACAACATAACAGGCGGATAATCAGACATTATAACATGATTGTTGAAATATTCAACGGGTGTTGAATAAATCAACAAACCTTCTGTAAGTGCCGACAGATGATGAATTGCGGAGGACTTATTTCCCCGATCTGACTTGAATTATATTATGTATATATTAAAATAAATATGTAAATTTGAATACTTCTTTGAATTTTTCACCTCTGCTGAACCAATAAATGAGCCATATTCTAATAACCTGAAATCATGAAAAATAAAACACAAGTTTGGATTTACTCATTAGCTATTATGGAAGTGTTATTGCTGCTTACAAACAGCTGTAGCAAGTCGGGTGACAACAGCAACCCGACTCCACCACCCATAACAGTAACCGAAACAGTAACCGATATTGACGGCAATGTTTATCACCTGATAACAATTGGTACACAGGTATGGCTGGTTGAGAACCTGAAAACTACCAGATACAACGATGGGACGCCAATACCCCTGGTAACAGATAGTGCAGCATGGAGTAATTCGACCACTCCCGGATATTGTTGGTATAATAATGATGTTGCTAACAAAAGTACTTATGGGGCTTTGTACAACTGGTTTACAGTAAACACCGGAATACTTGCCCCTACCGGTTGTCACGTACCCACCGATGCCGAATGGACAACGCTGACTACTTATCTGGGAGGCGAAAGTATTGCCGGCGGCAAACTAAAAGAAACAGGTTCAACCCATTGGCGAAGTCCTAATGCAGGAGCTACAAATGAAAGCGGTTTTACAGCCCTTCCGGGTAGCCACCGTGACATCAATGGTGCATTCAGCGCCATTGGCGACGATGGTTATTGGTGGTCAGTTACGGAGTACGGCAGTACTGGTAAGGTCTGGTACCGGAATATGAATTACAATTACGCCGGTGTAGTCAGGGTAAGCAACAATAAGATTAATGGTCATTCAGTTCGTTGCGTCAAGGATTAATATGCGCCATAAACGCGAAGCAATTTTCAGTTAGTATAAAATTCTTACAACTGAATAGTGTATTCATACGTCACAGGATTGCTGTTTTTTTGTTCCGGATCAATACTATGCTTATCCTCCTCATTGGTATATGAAACACTATAGTTAATGCTTACTTTTGGGAGCCGGAAGTTGATATTGGTTTTCGATGTCAGTTTAACGCGTACGCCCCTGTTCTTCACTTTTTCGAAGTGGAGCAGATTGACAACCCGGATGGCCTCTTCATCGCAACCATAACCAAGTCCTTTTAATACGCGTGGATTACTCACAGCACCATTGTCGAGAATGTCGTATTCAACAATTACAGAGCCTTCCACCTTTGCCTCAAGTGCAGTTTCAGGGTAATGCAGGTTTTCTGTAATAAATTCCCTGAAAGCCTTACTCCCGCCAATGTATTTTGGCAGGTTCAGAAAACGCTTTTTATTATGGTGATCAGGCATGGCCGATGTTGCTTATTACCAAACGATCGTGAATGAAATCAGTGATCATTGCATCTGAAACAAATAAAACATATATTTTTTATACCTGGCAAAATTGGCTCCGCTTCTTTGCCCCTGGAAATGTTTGTTTTCAATTTTAGCTAATTTCTTTTTATATTTCCATTTGAAAAACTTTATTACCAATGGAAATCTGTCTTCAGCTAATTTAAAAACAACATTCCATATGGGATAGAGTAATTCCATTGTCATTTGGTTAGCCAGGTCTAAAGTGAGTGCGGTTTCCTTTGTGATATCTCTTTCCTTTAATTGATTAATTTTAAATATTGCTTTCTTTTCTTCCCATTCTTTAAACTTATGTCCACCACCGATGGGACTTTTTCCAGGTTCATCGGTTTGAAAAAAGTCGCTTACAATAATATAGCCACCGGGTCTTAAAATATCAATAGCACCAGGGATGGAGCTATCCATGGGGATGTATTGAAAACTCTCACAAAACATGACTAGGTCATATTTTTTTGTGGTTTTCAAATTTTCAAATTTACAGTTATAAAGTTCTATCCGATCACCAAGCGTATCTTTTACATAATTGGTTAACAAAGTTCCGGGAGAAACACAATCCACATGATATCCTTTTTCTAACAATGTACGAGCCATTCTGCCGGAACCACAACCAACATCAAGAATGGTTTTAACTCCATCAGGAATATTTAAAATTAACAATTCCGCATACTTTTCTTGAGCTTTAGCTAAGTTTTGAATGTCGGCCTCCAGTCCTTCAAAGAAGCCATAATGCAAATATTCACTTTTACAAAAAAACTTAAAAAAATGCAGGCCAACTTCCAAGCCCACTTCCCTTGAATCTACTTTTTTTACTTTACCCATTATAGTTATTGATTTTTACAATCACAAATTTCGTTCTTCTATTGCCGCCTCTTTCTGTTTCCGTGTCAATTGAATACACTGGTCTAATAGGTCCCTCTCCTTTATTTGTCATCATGGATTGAGGAAAACCTCGTGCAACAAAGTAATCATTCACTGCCTTGGTTCTTTTGGTGGATAATTTATTGTTGTAACCAGATGCTCATATATGATCTGAAGGAAACAAAGGTATTTAATAAAAAATTCAAAATCTTCAATATGTTGATTTTTTGGAGTGAGGGAAACGAAAATACAACTTTCTTCAGGTTCGACTTTTTACTTCACCGCGGCGGATTTGCTATTTCTTTTTTCTCAGAATTCGATCTTATAACTGATCAATGGCAAAATACCGAGCGATTTCTGCGGTTCAATGGTTTTGTTGTATTCATCATACAGATAGCCTACATCCGGCTGGTGGTTTAGCAAATTCTTTATCTGGACAGCGAGGATTCCTGAAACTTTCCGGTAATTCAGGCGGTAGGTTAGTGTCAGATCAAGATAGAAAAATGAGGGAAGCCGTGGCACATATGCATTCATTTCATCCAGTACTTCCCGGTGTTGCATTATCGATTTCTGAAGATCAATCGGAACATAATGCTCACCCCCCGTAAAGCTGCCTTTCACGTTAAAGCCGAGAATGTTTTTCTTCTTGATGGTCCACTCTTTTCCCACAAGAAGGTTGATCACGTAATTTGAATTGAACCTGGTATTCCTTTCAATGCCATCTCCGCCGGTGTACTTTGAATCAAATAAGGAGACCGTAACCAGGGAATACAATTGTTTTGTCAGGAATTTTTCAAAAGTAATATCAAGACCCATATTTCTTCCTTTACCGGAATTTACCAGTGGATCGTTAACATAATCTCCGGTACTGTTGATCATTGAAAAATAACTCCCTGGCATCACCGGGATATCATATAAATACTGATAATAGGTTTCAATTTTCAAACGCATATCCGGCCTGATCGAATAATCATATCCCAGGACGAAATGGTGAGAACGGTCGAAATTAAGATTCCGGTTGGGTTGCCCGCTGATTCCCTGGTTAACCGGGATTTCAACCAGGTACACACCAATATCCTCAAGTTGAGAATGAAGCCCGTACCCGATGTTTATTGCATGTTTCTGGCTAACCTGCCAGTGCACTGCCAGTCGCGGCTCAAAGGCATAACGGTTATTCAGGGATAAATACTGGAAATAGAGTCCGGCGCTGATAAAAAATTCGTTTGTAACATCGGTCCTTGATTCTATAAAAGCCTGTACAAAATTTGAATTGCCTTTTCCTTTATTCACCTGTTGAAAAATACCGGTAGTCGGGTTACGTGATTTGATGTCCAGGTTGTAAGATAAATTGTTAACCATAACACCGCTGCGGAGTGAATACCGTGCCCCGAATTTATGGTTGATGGAAACTGAGACAGTCGTGCGCAAATTCTGATGTTTTAAGCTATCCACGGGCTGTTTCCCGTAAGAGGAGATCAGTAGATTTTCATTATGACCGATAAAATTATACGTAGCTGAAACGCAGGAACGCAATAAAGTCGCCTGGTTGAGATTGATCTGGTGAATAAGTGCAATGGCCCCCATCCTGTTGTTGAGAATCGATTCGGAACGATCGTCAAGTTTATGCCACTGGGTGGAATCCATCAAGACATGAGCTGTTATCTTGGAGAGCCCCCCGATCCCGACGAGTGAAAATGTCCCTGACCCGGGTGTAGGGAAATTCAGCTTGAAGGAGAGGTCCTGGAATGTGGGAATTTTATTTTTCATCCAGGGATCAATATACTGAAGAAAGGAAAGGATAGAGTAACGGTAATTAAAGAGATAGGAGGAGGATTGCTTTTTACTGAATGGCCCTTCAGCTGCAACATCCAGCCCTTGCAACCCTAGCTGGATGGCATATTCATGGCGGAAGTTATTACCATTCCTGAAACGCATATCAAACACACCGGAAAGGGCATTCCCGAACTGTGCGGGGAAGGCAGCCGTATAGAAATCAGAATTATTGAGAACCTGGCTGCTGATGATGGTAAATCCTCCCCCTGATTGCCCCACAAAGGCAAAATGATTGGGATTGGGGATGTCAATACCATCTACCCTCCAGAGCAGACCTTTCGGGGAGTTCCCGCGGATCATGATCTGGTTGGAATTTACACCGGCATTGGCAACCACACCGGCAAAATTCGCGACCATGCGCATCGGGTCATCTATTGCACCGGCATACCGGCGCGATTCTTCCACATTAAACGTGCGGGCACTCACCATAGCCATCGGGTTAACGGGTTTGTCCTTATTAACCGTTGCCTTTATTTCGACCTCTCCCGACATCACCACCAGAACCTGGAGTTCAACATTCACGATGCATTCTTTCCCGGAGGTGACGAGAATTTCCGGGATCATGGCAGGTTTGTATCCAACATAACTGACTTTGAGCGTATGTCTTCCGACCGGTAAATTTTCAATAGTAAAATTCCCCCCTGTATTACTGGTGGCTCCTTTCAGGGGATCCGAAAACATCAAAACAATATTGGCTCCTGGTAACGTGATTTTCGTTTCAGCGTCAATGATCTTCCCGCGGATGATCTGGGTTGGGGTCTGTGAAAACACGAATGACATCCAGGAAACAAATAAAACAACAGAGAAGAGACAGATTTTTCTCATAACCAGGCATCGTAAATCAAATGCAAGATAGTAAAATGGTAAAATAGTAAAACTAATTTGCCTCCCGAAAAATATCGTGATTGCATTTTACCATTCTACCATTTCAAAAAACCCGACAAAAAAAAGTATATTTGTATAACCGTCTGACAGAAGATAAAATCAAAGTAAAATGAATAAAACACAGTTCCTGTTAATAGCCATTTTCGTTTACATCCTGTCCTTTGGATCGCAGGCCCAGTTCTTACAGGATGCCATGAAGATCATCGATCAGGGCAAGGGCGGATTAACCGAAAAAGATGCCGTGGAAGGAATCAAAGAAGCCCTGGTGAAGGGAACCGGTGAGAGTGTGGCCTTAGTTTCAAAACTCAATGGCTATTTTTCAAACCCGGAAATTAAAATCCCGTTCCCCGAAAATGCACGGACGATTGAATCTAAACTGAGGGCCATAGGGCTTGGCAACAAGGTGGATGAAGTGATCCTTACCCTTAACCGTGCCGCAGAAGATGCGGCAAAAAGTGCACAATCCATTTTTGTTTCAGCGATAACCGGCATGAATATTTCCGATGCTTTGCAGATCGTCAGGGGAAATAATAATGCTGCTACGCAATACCTGGCTAAAACAACTACCCCGGAACTCAAGGCAAAATTCAACCCGGTAATAAAATCTTCACTTGATAAGGTCGATGCCACCCGGCTCTGGGCCGAACTGATCACAGCGTATAACCAGATCCCGTTTGTCACCAGACAAAATCCGGATTTAACGGGTTATGTTACGGATAAAGCCATCAGTGGTCTGTTTACGATGATTGCCAAAGAAGAGTTAAAGATACGGCAAAACCCTGCGGCCCGTACCACTGAACTGTTGAAAAAGGTTTTTGGAAAATAGTGGCAAAACAAATACAAAACATGCAGGCAGGTAGTAAAATGGTAAGGCAAATCGTACCTCGCCTACCTGCCGGCACAGGTAAATTGAATTGGGGAATTTCTTTTTACTTTTTTATTTTTTTATAGGTAATCTTCATGCGTCCGAAAGGGAAACTCTCCGTTACAACCGCACTGGTATCGCTGATATGAAGAATATCAAAGGTCCTTTTCTTACCACTTTCCTTGTTGTTGGTTAACAAGCGGGTTCCGTGTTTCCTGAGTTTCCATTTCCCATGAACGGATTTTCCGTGATATTCACTAATGGTTGTTTTATCTGCATTTAGGGTCAGCGTACTTTTGAGGTCTGCCCCTATCAGCCTTGCATTTTTCCCTTCTATCCGGGAGGACTGCTCGGCTGTATTGGCTGAGGCTATTGTATCCCCTGTACCGGGTTTGGTTTTTCCCTGTGAACCAGCTGCCGGGATTTGGCGGTTCGGCACATTGTACTTTTCAACTTTTTCGGCTTTCCAGGTTCCGATCAGGTACTTTTTGTTGCGATTGATTGTTGAACAGGATGAGATCAGAAATGCAATGGCAAAGGCAAAAAACAAAGTCAGGAGTCGTTTCATATTTATCTTAATCATTTTAAAAAAAACGTAATTTTTCAGGTTTTATTATCTTCTAAGTTCAGCTAATATGTGCAAAAGAGTGTAACCCAAAACCCAACACCTACTTCTCAGGATACACCGCCGGATCCAGTGCCTTCACATTCCATTGTTCCAGGAAGGTAACGACTTTTGTGGTATCGTATCCTTTCACTGTAGCATTTTCAAGCAATCCTGAATCCTGGGTATGAATCCGTTTGCCTTTCCCATCGAGGACTACGAATACAGGAAATCCAAAACGGTTGGGATATTCCAGTTGTTTCATCACATCCATGTTCTTGTTTTCCTTACTGTAATTGATCATAAGGTAAACATAATCGGCCCGGATCAGTGAATCCACTTTCTTTGCACTGGTAGCCATGGCATGAAACCGGAGGCACCAGGAACACCAGTTCCCGCCTATCTGGATCAGCACATGTTTATTCTGAACGTTCGCCGCTAAAATGGCTTTCTGAAGGTCGGCCCTTGCATCCGCATTGGGATTATAAGGTTTTGCCTGTTCCTGGCAGAAAACAAGGATTTGGGAAAGCAGAAAAAAGATTGAAATTATGGTCGTTCTCATAAAGTAAGAATTAGGTATATCAGTTAATCTAAAAAACGTAAGAAATTGAAAAATATTTCGGTACCTGCCTGCCATTGTAGACAGGCTTCGCCGTTTTCTTTTTTGCTCATTTTTCATTGCTCATTCTTTGCGAAGGTGGTTTCATGGCCGAGGGTGGCGGAGGCGCTCCGGAGGGCGGTTCAAATGAGGCATCCAGGCTGCCGGAGCCGACCCATTCATTGATCAGGCTGGCAGAAATCCCGATATCCTTTTCCAGCGCCTTACAGACCTCATCCCGTGACAAGTCGCGGCGTTCAATACCATTGACAGTCTTTGAAAAACGGGTATTCCCCCAGAGGATGATCAGTTCGCCGGGATAGTTGCGACGGGCATAAAGCCTTTGGTTGAAGATGCTCTTTTCTCTTGATGTCTCATACCGCTCATCAAATAATGAAAATTCAACCGGGTTGCCGGTCATCCTGCAGTAAAAATAATCGTTCCCTGGCGGGGTCAGCATCCACACAAGATGCGACTCTCCATCGGGTTCCGACTCCACCGGGAATATGGGATCATTGTGGATAAAGGTCCTATGATCCAGCGGCAGGATCACATTCAGCAACAGGGAGGCATCTGCCAGGTAATTCAAGCCATTGATAGATACCTTCACACTGCCATGGTTGATGGTCAGGTCGCGCATGAGACCTGCTACACGACTTGCATGGTATCCCAGCGAAGAGAGCAGTTCGTAAAACGCATTGGCCATTGGCCAGCATGTGGCGCCTGAACCGTTCTTCAACCAGTTCTCGAAAAATTCTGCTGCGTCCAAACCGGGCAGCACCCGTTTGACCTTTGACTTCAGCACGATCATTTTCCGTACATTGTCGAAAGGTACATGTATGCACCATGATGTATACAAACGTTGCAGGGCTGCGACATCCGCCGCAGGCGGTTCCCCAAAATCCAGGCTGTCTAGAACCCGGTTCAGCAGATCTTTGGATAATCCGGTCATAGGGAGCAATATATGGACATATCTGTTTTCCCAGGTCAAAGGTAGCAATGGTTTAACAATATTAAATTTTAGATTGCATAAAGCTATGTGCGGGTACACCCTTATGCCCGGGACATCATTTTTCATTCTTCATTCAACTCTTAGTCCCTCCATCTGTAACCTTTAACGAGAGAAGTCGTCATTATATAGAATAAAATTTGTCGTTCCGGATGAATTTTATTTCTTTGATTATTATTATACCTGATGAAAGCGGCGACCTCGTACAACAGAATAAAAAGGGCTTATTATATTCAGACTATTCTCGTCTTTTCTTTTCTCTTCTGGATAGTCAGCAGCGGGGTCGCCCAAAATCAGCAGCCCATCATTGATTCCCTCTTCAAGGTAAAAAAGACCATCCAGGCCATCCGCATTTCCAGTGCGCCCAAAATTGACGCCAACATGGATGAGTCCTTTTGGAAGGATTGTCCCGTGGCAAGCAATTTTGTCGAATACGCCCCCCGGAATGGAACGGTCCCGACGGTTGCCACCGAAGTGCGATTCGCTTACGACGACGAGGCACTTTATGTCTTTGCCGTCATGTTCGACCCGCATCCCGACAGCATCTGCAAAGAGCTGGGAAGAAGAGACCAGGTTGAATCCCTCACCACCGACTATATTTCATTCGACATACTGCCTTACAACGATGGGTTGAACATGTTCGAATTCAAGGTCACCCCAAGGGGATTGCAGAACGATTGTAAATATTCGGCCGTAGGCGTCGACATTACCTGGGATGCGGTGTGGGAGTACGCCGCGAAAATAACAGACAAAGGGTGGGTAGCGGAAGTCAAATTCCCTTATTCTGCACTTAGATTCCCGAAGATCGAAAACCAGGTCTGGGGATTCAATATGTGGAGGAATTTCCACCGGAAAAACGAATTTTCCACTTGGTCGTGGGTGGATAATAAGGACAACAACATTTTCAGTTATTACAGTCAACTGGTCGGGATCAATAATATCAAACCTCCCGTGCGGCTTTCCTTTTCGCCTTACATTTCCGGATACATTGAGCAGACGACGGAGAACAAAAACTGGTCTTACATACTGCGCGGCGGGCTTGACCTGCGTTACGGGATTAACGAAAGCTATACACTTGACATGATGTTGATCCCGGATTTCGGCCAGGTGCAATCGGATGACCAGATCCTAAACCTGACCCCGTTCGAGGTGCGGTATGACGAACGCCGGCAGTTCTTTACTGAAGCCACCGAACTGTTCAATAAATGCGGGATCTTCTATACGAGAAGGGTCGGGAGCATGCCCCGGAATTTTTATGCACCTTACGACAGTCTGAAAGTAAACGAGAAGATTTCTAAAAATCCGGAGGAAACGCGGATCATCAATGCGACGAAGATTTCCGGCAGAAATTCGAAAGGGCTCGGCATCGGCTTTTTCAATGCTATGACCACTAACACATGGGGTAAACTTGAAGATACCATAACCGGTGCATCGCGGAGGATCGCCACCCAACCCTTCACCAATTACAACGTCCTCGTCATTGACCAAAACCTGAAGCACAATTCGTACGTCACGCTGATCAATACCAATTTCTGGACCCCGGACGACCATTACTCAGCCAATGTTACCGGGGTGGAGACCCGACTCTACAACAAGAAAAGCACCTGGTCGATCCAAGGCCGGCTGAATGTCAGCCAGAAATATCAAAACAAGATCAAGCCGGATTTCGGGTATGATTATACCCTCGTTTTGAGTAAGACCAGCGGGAAGTTCCAGTTACAGGTGGGGCGGGAAGAGATCAATGATCATTATGATCCGAACGACATGGGGTTTCTCACCAATAACAATGAAGCAGTCAACCAGGCAAAGATTTACTGGCTCATCTACGATCCTGTTTGGAAGATCCTGAACAATCAATCCGAATTCGTGGTGACCTATAATACTTTATACAAGCCATATGCCTTCGAAGGGTTGCGAATCCAGGCCGGCAACACCACGACCTTCACGAATTTCTGGAGCACCTTTGTACAGGCAGGGATCTATCCTTATGGCTATCATGATTATTATGAACCCCGTACCTGGGGATTGCTCTATCAGCGGCCTCAATATTATGATTTCGCCTGGAATATGGGTACCAATGCACGGAAACCTTTTCGCCTGGTGATAAACACTTTCCTGATGAATTCCCCTTCAGTTAAAAATTTCCAGTATTCCGTATCGCTGACGCCGCGGGTCCGGTTTTCCGACCGTTTTGCGGTCACCCTGAGCACAAGTTATGAGAAGAACCTGAACAATCAAGGATGGGTGAAGACCAATTTTGATTCACTTTTCAATGTCATTACCTTATTCGGGAGGCGGGATGTGAACACAATCAGCAATATTCTAACGGTAAGTTATATCTTCAACACCAAAGCCTCTTTGTCGCTAAGGGCACGACATTACTGGTCGATGGCAAAATACCTTGAATTCTATACACTGAATGGCAATGGCACGCTTGACCAGAGCGATTACAAACAAAACCACGATATCAACTTCAATGCCTTTACGGTCGACCTGCAGTTCGTCTGGTACTTTGCTCCAGGCAGCGAGCTCAGTGTCGTGTGGAAGAATATCATCAGCACCCAGGACCAGGCTGTGGCGGATAATTACTGGAACAACCTCGGCAATACTCTCCATTCCCCGCAAACCAACAGTTTCTCCGTCCGGGTGCTGTATTACCTGGATTACCTTAAGCTGAAAAAGGCATTAAGCAATAGGCATTAGGCAATAGGAAATTATTTTCCCTGACACGTGCGCTTTTCTCAATTCTTACAACCCCAATACTTCATTTTTCATTCTTCATTCTTCATTGCTAATTCAGCGATGTCCTTTGCTTCCAGCATCTTTTTATCAGAACCAAAGATCACGCTATTAATCATTGCCAGTCCTACTTCTTTCAGGGTTCCGAAGGAATTGGGAAACAGCGGATGGACAATAGGGTATAGCCAAGTGACATATTTGTATAAAGAAAGCGTATTCTTTAGCCCCTTCGTTGGCAGTATAAAAGCCGGCCGGAAAGCATACGCCGCCTTGAACGGCAGTTTCGCCAGGTCGTTTTCCGTTTTGCCTTTCACCCTTGCCCACATCATCCTTCCCTTTTCAGTGCCATCGGTTCCTGCTCCCGAAATGTAACAAAACGTCATTCCGGGATTCAGTTTGCTCAGAGTCTGTGCCACGTTCATCGTGAGCGTGTATGAGATTTTAGTATATTCAGATTCCTTCATCCCGATGGATGAAACGCCCAGGCAGAAAAAGCAAGCGTTGTATCCTGAAAGTTGACTCTCGATAGCTGACAAATCAAAAAAATCACCATGGATAATCTCCTTCAATTTGGGGTGCGATACGCCACACGGTTTCCGGTTGATCACCAAAACCGATTCCACTTGCGGATGCTGCAGGCATTCATGTAAAACTCCTTCGCCCACCATGCCGGTAGCTCCGGTTACTACTGCTCTGACCTTGATACCCATATGAAAGTTGTTTTTTGTTCATCAAAGGTACGGCAATTTAGAAGCTGGCGAGCTGGCGAGCTGGTGAGCTGGCGAGTTGGCGAGTTGGCGAGTAATTAAGTAGCGAAATAGCGAAATATGTTTCAAATCATTCTTCATTCTTCATTCTTCATTTTTAATTTTCCCTGTGACTTTCTTCTCAATATATGTAATTTATTAAAATATTGTATTTACTTTTATTGTCAGATCGTTCTTTTGCTGCTGAGGCCTGACAAGGAAGCCAATGCCCATATTAAGATCAACAACCCCAGGAAAATGCCGATTGGAAGTGTTTTGGGGAAAGAGCAATTGTGGGTTGCTTAGGAAGGAAGGAAAAACGGGGTAGATTTTGATCAGTGTACCGACAAGTTAACACCAATAATTATGAAGACAATAATATTGACAACATTCGCTTTCCTGACAACAGGACTTATACTTGCTCAACCAACACCACAATGGAGTTCAAGTATCAACACAAATTTTAATTTGTATATCTACGGCAACCCAAAAATTAAATTTGACAATGCGGGCGACTTGATTGTTGTTGGAAATATTGACAATGGTGCAAATGGCAAAGACATTTTAGTATTAAAATACTCCCCTTCCGGGAGTATTTTATGGCAACAAATATTTAATAGCATATACAACAAAGACGATGAAGCAATTGATTTTGAAGTTGACGTGCAAAACAATATTTTGATAACAGGTAAAAGTAACATTGATTCCGTAAACGCTGATATGATCACAATTAAGTACGATTCAAATGGTAATTACAAATGGATTAATAGTTTTAACGGAATTGCAAACAGGGAAGATGCTGGGCAGTCAATTACAATTGACCCATCAGGAACATCTTATTTGACAGGTTTCACATCCATAGACACTCTTGGTCATCTTAAAATGGTTACCACTAAAATCAATTCTGGCGGCAATACTATCTGGACTCGTATTTATGGAACTGATACCTTGGCAAGTTACGTAGGAGAAAAAATTAAAATCGTTAATAATGAAATTGTAATTCTGGGGTGGTATGTTGCAAATGCAATCAGTAGATATGTTGCAGTTAAACTTGATACAAGTGGCGCTGTACTTCTCTCAAATGAAGGAGAAATAACAAAAGGTATGAGTTCATTCTTTATCGACAATTTAGGTAACTTTTATTTTGGTGCTTGGGTAGCTTTCAAAATAACCAAAATTAATTCTGATGGAACTCTTGCCTGGTCTGATGCAACTCCTACAAATCTTCCATCCAATACTACAGGTGACGAAGTAAGAGCGATTATTGTTGATTCCTTACAAAATGTTTATATCACAGGCAGACATTACGGAGATGATTATGGAGGACCGACTTATTCAAACGCTGATATTCTTACTGTAAAATATTCCGCAGATGGTAACAAACTTTGGAGTAAACGGTATGAATATTTAAGTAACAATGCGGCAGATATTGCAAATGACATAACGCTTGACAATGAATTGAATGTATATGTAGCAGGACAAAGCCAAAGGACTGTTGCTGGCACAGATTACGACTATGTAGTAGTTAAATACGATTTAAACGGTAATGAAAAAGGAACGATACGTTACAATGATTCTGCAAATGGTGATGATGTAATTACATCAATAGTTGTAGCTGACAGTTCAAATATTTATGTGACTGGTTTGACTTTTGACAATATTTTATCATCGACAACTACACAAAAATATGGCGCTGTAAGTGGAGTCGGAATTTTTGAAATTAATCTTGTTCCGATTTTTCTTAGTGCTTTTCCAAATCCATTTACAAATACTACTTCTATCCATTTCCCAAATACAGACAATGATGTTTTCAACTTTCAATTATTCGACAATTCAGGAAAAATTATTTTGAATCAAAAAACAAAAGACGACAAGGTGGAAATTTCGGAAGACGATTTACCGACAGGACTTTATACTTTCATATTGCTTAGTGACAGAAAAAATTATAATGGAAAAATTATCAAGACAAAATAGTATTACACTGCAGGCAGGGGTCGACTTACAAATTTTTAATCACTTCATTCTGAAAATTTAAGTCTCACAAATAAAAAGAAAACAGAGAACAATAAAAAATGAAAACAGTACAAAAAATGACTTTATGCATGGTGATATTTTTCACCTTCAGCTTATGCAATGACCTTTACTCCTGCACAAGAGTGGTTTACCAGGGGCCCAATGGTACAATCCTGACAGCTCGTTCCATGGATTGGAAAGAAGATATGATGACGAATCTCTGGATATTCCCCAGGGGGATGGAACGAAACGGTGAAGTTGGTCCGAATTCGCTGAAATGGAAATCAAAATATGGAAGTGTCATTGCTTCCGCTTACGACATTGCCAGCACTGACGGCATGAACGAAAAAGGCTTGGTGGCGAATCTTCTATGGCTGGCCGAATCCCAATACCCACAATGGGATCAAACGACGCCAGGCCTAAGTATAGCTGCATGGGTTCAATATGTGCTTGATAATTATGCTACTGTTGAAGAAGCAGTGGGAGATCTCCGCCAGGAAAAATTCATCGTGATCACTGCCAACAGCCCCGGTACATCGACGCTGGCAACTTTGCACCTATCCATTTCTGACAAAACGGGTGATAATGCCATTTTTGAATACATTGGTGGTAAATTGGTGATCCACCATGACAGATCGTATCAGGTTATGACAAACTCGCCTGTATTTGAAAAGCAACTTGCCATGAATGAGTATTGGAAAGAGATCGGAGGAACAACCATGTTGCCGGGAACCAACAGGGCAGCAGACCGTTTCGCCAGAGCTTCTTTTTATGTTCATGCGATTCCACAAACAGATAATACCCGGATAGCTGTTGCAAGTATGTTCAGTGTTATCAGAAACTGTTCCGTGCCCTTCGGTATTACCACTCCTGATCAACCCAATATTTCTTCAACCAGATGGAGAACAGTATCAGACCATAAAAACAAGGTATATTATTTTGAATCAGCCTTAACCCCCAACACGTTTTGGGTAGATTTCAAAAACATTGATTTTTCTGAAAAAGCTACTGTGAAAAAGCTCAGTTTAACCGGTGGGGAAATCTATATAGGCGATGCTGTAAATAATTTCAAAGAGACTACTCCTTTTAAATTTGCGGGACTGTAAAACATAGTTGGCGAGCTGGTGAGTTTTTCTCTGTGCCTTTCTTCCATTATATGTAATTAATCCAAATATTGTATTTACTTTTATTGTCTGATCGTCCTGCCCGATACCTGACAAAGAAGCCAAAACCCGTATTAAGATTTATAAACTTCTGGAAGATTCAGGGAGGAGATGTTTCCAGGAAGGAGCAATTGCGGGTTACTTAAGGAAGAAGGAAAGACGAGGAAGCTTTTGATGAAGTTATATTCATGCCGGCAACCATTTTTGTATAATACCATTTAACCCAACTAAAAAAATTAAAGATGAAGAGTTTAACATTATTCGCATTCTTAACATTGATCATATTTGTATCTTCCTGTAAGAAGAACAATGACGGCCCAGCAACAGTGAATCCTGCCTCTTCTCTTGTAAAAACGATTATCATCTCGGATACAATAGGACAATTTAATGCATCGATGACTTTTCAGTACGATTCGCAGAGGAAACTAATACAAATGGTGACTTATAACCCCCCATCCAATGATACTCTCATTTACAAATACGAATATTATTCATCGATGGTGATTGAAAAAATCTTTTACACCAACAATGATAAGTACGGCAGAAACCTCTATACCCTTAACTCTGCCGGACTGGCAATTTCAGAAACGGATATGGGATATGGCCAAGGCGCGGATTCTTCAGTAGCTCAGACCGTGACATATAAATACAATACAGAGGGTTACATGATTGAAAAAAAGTCATACCTGTTTGGTGACACAGCCACATGGTATTCATTGAACTGGCAAATACAGAACGGTAACAATGCTTCCATGGCATTTACTCTTTCTACCTGGGGTGGAGTATCTGTTATAGAAAGCTACGAGTATAATCCTAATTCTGTAAATACTTTTGGGTACTCAAATACGGGAAGATCGTTTTTCGGTAAATCCAATATCAATCTGGTAAAATCCGCATTAACTAATGACACTCCTCCCCAAACAGGAATCTATTCTTACACTTTTGATTCAATGAATCGGGTAATTAAAGAATTTATCAGAGGTAGTGGATTGACGTCAAGTCCCTCAAACACAATAATCACCTATTATTAAATGCTGGCGAGCTGGCGAGCTGGTGAGTTGGTGAGTTGGTGAGCTGGCGAGTTGGCGAGCTGATGAGTTTTTCTTTGTCACTTTGTGACTCTGTGACTTTGTCACTTTCTTTAACCGCAAAGTCCGCAAAGATTTTTTGCGTTACGATTTCAATTATCAATTCCTTCTGCATTCCTGAATTCCTGCATTCAGAATTCCTGCATTCTTCTTTGTGACCCCGTTGGCCGTTTCCTCACTACCTTTGCATTCTCAATTCAAACTGATTATCATGGAAATCATACATGTGCCGTTTACAACGATTGACTGGTCGGAAGTTCCTGAGACCATTCACACGGGAGAAACCGGGCAGGCGATTTGGAAGACTGTCGAAAAAGGGAATATACGGGTCAGGTTGGTAACCTATTCACCCGGTTACCTGGCTGATCATTGGTGCCCCCGCGGACATGTCATTCACATCCTCAGTGGGGCGATGGTGAGTGAACTGCCAACGGGGGCACAAAGACGGAAATGAATGCCGGTATGACGTACCTGATGAGTGATGATCCCGAAAATCCTCACCGGTCTTTTACCGATGCCGGCGTTAGCTTGTTCATTGTCGATTAAAATAGTATTAACAAATAACCGAAACATTATGAAAAAGTATTATCTGATTGGCGGTTTTGTGACATTTGTTGTCATTTTTAACCTTGGATATGTTTTCCATGAAATTATCATGGGCAATTTTTTTAAAGAACATATTGGCGTCATTTCACGGGAAACCTATATTATTCCCCTGATTGCATTGGCATTTGTTATTTATATTGCTTACCAGGCATATTTTCTGCCCATTTATTTTGAATACGCTTCAAAAAAGTATAACTGGGGATTAACCAAAACGGCAATTATTTTCGGGGCCTTAATGGGTTTTTTCTTTGATGGATTGCAAGGCGGGATCATCGAAGTTGCCACCTTTAAGATGCCGATGATTGTATTTTGGTACGACTCCTCCTATCATACCCTGGAAGGCGTTTTAACTGCTTTACTGCTTGCTTTTTTTTACAATAAGTTCGGGTTGAAGAAAACATAAGCAAAGTGGCGAAATTCGTGGGTGATATCTTCGCATAACGCGTGACGCATCACGATATTCCAATTATCAATTAATTCTTCATTCTTCCATTTTTATCTTCACCACAATAGTCACAATAGTTCACATTATAATGGAAATTGGATTGATATTACTCACCAGTTCATCAGATCACCACTTATTACTCGCCAACTTGCCAACCCTGCTGAGCGGCATTTGCAATGCCGCTCGGAACATTGCAGAATTTGCAATTCTGCAAAAAAAAAAGAAGATATTATGAAATTCTTCCGGAAATTGATCAGAAAATATTAAAAGGAAAGAGGTAAAATTGTTTGGTTACCGGGTTTAGTCCATGCTATTTTCTTAAGTATGTTCTGAATAAAGGAAACATCTTTTCCGGCCCTTTTAAAATCACGAATCGAAACACAATTCCGGAAATGGAATATGATGGGAAGAAAAACAAGAAGTGCATTTAACTCAGGATTTAAATTGTTAGAGTAAATCAGGTTCACTAATCGAGAATTCAGCTTCATTACCACATAACTGATCTCTTTGTTTTTATAACGACTAAGAACTCTACGGCAGATGATAAAAAACCGGAGTTGTGAATAAAGGATGCTGGAATTTTGATTAGTTCGTCCGTGAAATATTTCCTTAATCACCGAAACAGGATCAGCCTCTGAATATCCAACGATTGCTTGAGCCTCTTCCCGGGTAAGTGAATGTTTCGATTCCGACATTTTCATTTCTCCATAACAGATCTAATCCCGGCAGGAGAAATAAAAACACTGTCGTTAATTCATCAATTAACGAAGGAAAAAGAAATATACCCTCCGGGGGATCGTGAAATATTCAAATTCAAATGGCTGGATAACAAGATCGCCTATGTGGCATTGAATTCATTTGAGGATCCTAAGATTGATTCCCTGTTTGTTGATAAATTGCCTGAACTGCATACGGCCAGTGGGTTGATTATTGATGTAAGAAAGAATGGCGGAGGAAGCAGTAATTATGGTGCAGCGATTGCCCAGTATGTAAGCCCGGATTCCGTGATTTATGCCTCAAAAGTAACGGTAAGGACGAATAATGCATTATACAGAGCCAGGGGATCCAATTACACAATGAAAGATACCGTAAATAATGCCTGGGCTGCAAAAGCGTATCTCTGTTATCATAATAAGTTGATGGAATACCTTGCAACAGACACTCGGAGTAATGATATAGCACTCAAGGATAGGATCATCATTCCCACGGTGGTCCTGATGGGACATGAAACCTGTTCTGCAGCTGAAGAATTTTTACTTTTCCTGGATAAATCAAAACAAATCATCCGGATTGGGCAAAACTCAAATGGAAGTAATGGTCAGCCGTATTTTATTAATCTGCCTGGCGGAGGAGGCATGAGAATCATGACGCAGCACTGTACCTATCCCGATGGCCGTAAATATAACGGATGTGGCGTCAAACCTGATATTGAGGTCAAAGAAACAGTAGAGGATTTCATAAATAACCGGGATGCCGGAATGCTTGAGGCGGTGAAATATTTAAATAGCGAAATGACGAAGTAGCGAAGAAGCGAAATGGTGAGAAGTGAGAAGTGAGTGGAAAATACTTTAATACTCGCCAGTTCGCCAACTCGACAGCTTACTAATGCCCAGCATCCATATTTTCCGTTACTTTGCATTCACCATGTCACTCTATATCACCTCCCTTAATTCCGGAAGCAACGGAAATTGCTATTATGTCGGCAATGACAATGAAGCCGTGTTGATCGATGCCGGCATCTCCTGCAGGGAAACGGAACGACGGATGAGCCGGCTTGGATTGTCCATGCGAAAAATCAAGGCAATCTTCATCTCCCATGAACATACCGATCATACCCTGGGCACGGAGGTTATCTCACAGAAATACAGGCTACCTGTTTACATCACGGCCGGAACCCATCGCAACAGCAGGCTGAGGCTCGAGCCGCAGCTTGCGAAGCCCATTTCAGGCTATGCCCCGGTACACATCGGCGGACTCAGTGTGAATGCCTTCCCGAAACGGCATGATGCATCCGAACCCCACAGCTTTACGGTAAACGGGAATGGGATCACCGTTGGCATCCTCACCGACATCGGCACTGCCTGCGAGCATGTGGTGCGCCACCTCAGCCAGTGCCATGCGGCTTTCCTGGAGACAAATTATGATGAAACAATGCTGGAGGAAGGCAATTATCCCCTCTTTCTGAAAAGACGCATCCGGGGCGACGAAGGGCACCTTTCAAACCTTCAGGCGCTGGAACTCTTCACCACCCACCGGCCTTCCTTCATGAGCCTCCTGGTGCTTTCGCACCTCTCGGCCCACAATAACTCCCCGCAACTTGTGCATGACCTGTTTAGCAAACATGCAAACGGCACCCGGATTGTCGTGGCATCACGGTATGAGGAGACGGAAGTGTTTAAAGTTGATGAGCTGATGAGCTGATGAGCTGGCGAGTTTTTTACTTTGTGACTCTGTGACTCTGTCACTTTTAATTATCAATTATCCATTTTCAATTGTCAATTGTCTGATGCGTTTCCTTCTTGGATTAATTGCACTCTTCATCATTCCGGGTTCGGCCCTTGCCTTCTGGGACGCATTGCTTGGCATCTCCCGTGATAAGGATCTCTGGATCCCCCTGATCTGCGGCTTCGGTGTGGGCATCCCGCTATATTTCACCGTGATCAAGAGAATCCCGTATATATCCACCTTCGAACATGAGCTCACCCATGCCCTGGTAGCATTACTCTTTTTCCGGAGGATCCATAAATTTATTGTGACTTCAAGGCGTGGTGGACAGGTGCAGTATTCGGGAAACTTCGGGGGCGAATTCGGAACGCTGCTCATCGGACTGGCGCCCTATTACCTCCCCACCTTCACCCTCATCGCCGTCCTGGTAAGGCCCATCCTCCCGGCAGAATGGTTCCCATGGTTTGATGGTTTCATCGGGGCAACCCTTGCATTTCATATCTGCTCCACACCGGAAGAAACAAAACAAGCCTGGACAAAACAAACCTTCGCCGGCGCCGGTGACAAGCAAAAGACCAAATCTGATATCGGAAAAGTGGGGTATATCTTCGCCTTCCTGGTCATTGCAGGATTCGGGATATTCCTCATGGGATTGGCTTTGCAACTGATCGGCTCCGGTTATGCGGGAACCTGGTCGTTCCTGAAACAGGTTGGGATAACTTCCTATCAGATATATGCTACACTGATCCTGGAAATTTACACCGATCTCGCCCCAATCCTGAAGCAATGGTTTTCGTGACGCTCTTATATTGAGTGTGTGCGGATTTAATTTGGATGGTTAATCGAAATTCTAGATGAATTTTAAACAGTCTTTTAATTTTTTTGTTGAGTTTCCTCTTTTTACTCACCAGTTCACACGTTCACTATCCGCCGCCGCGGACACCAATTACTCTGTCAGTTCCTGCTCAAACAATTCCCGGTCTTTTTTCGACAATGAAGGACAATCGAGCATGGCTTTCCGCAACTCGCGGTTGAATTTTTTGGTGAATTTCTGATCCTTGACCTTCTCACCATATTTTTCGTTGAATTCCCTGTACACGATTGTCATTTCATTCTGCAACTGATTGGACTGCGAACGGAGGCTCTTCATGGTGACAGAATCCGCGGGATTGGCGGCTCTCATCTTGTTCAGGTTCTCAATGTTCCGGCACATTGCATCACCGATCCTGGCAGCATCTTTTTTCAATTCTCGGTTTCCGCAACCGGAAAAAAGCAGCACAACGCCAAAAATAGCAGGGAGAAATATGGTTTTAAAGTTCATATGAAAGTTTATAAAGTTCTTAAAGTTATAAAGTTCATAAAGTCACAGAGTCACAAATGACTAAATAACTCACCTTTCACTATTCACAACTCACCATTCACTAGTTTTATATTCAACTCTTTCAATTGTTCGTCGCTAATCCGGGCAGGTGTATCTATCATCACGTCTCTTCCGGAATTGTTTTTCGGGAAGGCCATAAAATCCCGTATCGATTCGCCTCCGCCAAAGATGGTACACCAGCGGTCGAAACCGAAAGCAATGCCACCGTGGGGAGGAGCTCCATATTCAAATGCATTCATCAGGAATCCGAATTGTTCCTGGGCAAGTTCGTCAGTGAAACCAAGCACCTGGAACATTTTCTTCTGCAGGTCGCGGTTATGGATACGGATCGATCCGCCGCCTATCTCCACGCCGTTAATGACGAGGTCGTATGCATTTGCCCTCACGGCTCCCGGGTTAGTCTCGAGCAAGGGGATATCCTGCGGGACCGGGGAGGTGAACGGATGATGCTTTGCATAGAAACGTTTTGACGCCTCATCCCATTCGAGCAACGGGAAATTGACCACCCAGAGGGGCTTGAAAATCGTAAGATCCATCAGGCCAAGCCGTTTTCCCATCTCCAACCTCAGCGTTCCGAGGGCAGTCCGGGTTTTTTCCGTCTTTCCGGCCATGATCAGCATCAGGTCACCGGGAATAGCAGAAAATTTTCCGGCAATGGTTTTCAGTTCATCCGGAGAATAAAATTTATCGACTGACGATTTCAGTGTACCGTCGGTTCCATAACGGATATAAACCAAACCCGATGCGCCGACCTGCGGGCGTTTCACCCATTCGGTCAGTTCATCAAGTTGCTTGCGGGAATATTCAGCACATCCTGCAGCATTGATTCCAACAACCAGTTCCGCGTCGTCAAAAACCTTGAAGCCATTGCCTTTCATGGTTTCGTTCAGTTCCACGAGTTTCATCCCGAACCGGATATCCGGCTTATCGCTGCCATATTCGCGCATGGCTGCATCGTATTCGATTCTCGGGAATTCACCGGGGGCAAAGCCTTTCTCCTGCATAAACAGGTATTTGGCAAGTCCCTCGAAGGTGGCGAGAATATCATCTTGCGTCACAAACGACATTTCGCAGTCGATCTGTGAAAATTCCGGCTGGCGGTCGGCACGGAGATCCTCGTCGCGGAAACATTTCACGATCTGAAAGTACCGGTCGAAACCCGCAACCATCAATAATTGTTTGAATGTTTGTGGGGATTGAGGCAGTGCATAAAACTGTCCCGGGTTCATCCTTGAGGGAACGACAAAATCGCGTGCTCCTTCCGGCGTGGATTTAATGAGGACCGGGGTTTCGATCTCGATGAAACCCTGTTCATTCATGTAATTCCGGGTGAGGATGGCCATGCGGTGGCGCAGTTCGAGGTTCTTTCTGACCACATTCCGGCGGAGATCAAGGTAACGGTATTTCATACGAAGTTCTTCACCCCCATCGGTATTATCTTCGATAGTGAAAGGAGGGATCTTTGACTCATTAAGAATTTCCAAAGAGGCTAAGGATTCTATAATAATTTCAATATCGCCTGTAGGTATATTAGGGTTCTTGCTCGAACGTTCAGCTACAATTCCGGTTGCCGAAATCACAAATTCGCGACCTAAACTATTTACTTCATTAAATTCGTCACGATTCAAAAATCTTCTTATCGTGAGTTGGGTGATTCCATAACGATCTCTCAAATCGATAAAAATCATTGCACCCATAGTGCGGACCCGCTGAATCCATCCGCATAGGGTCACCTTTTGACCGACATTCTGCATGTTCAATTCCCCGCAGGTATGTGTGCGTAACATGTTTAGTAGATTTTATTTACTTGCAAATGTAAGAAAAAGATACTGCATCCAGTATCCAGTATCCAGCGTCCAGCATCCAGCATCTGTTTGCTATCGTCTAACTTTTACCCTGATTCCTTCAGAATGTGCTCCGAATTCAGGAGCATACATGCATTGTACCGTTGTGATTCCGTTCGAATATTCACCGGCGGCATTCACCATCAGCGGATATTCAAAAACCCAGGTCCCTTTCGGGAGGTAATCGAAGAAGAAATTATTTGATACATCTGAAATCGACTGGTAATAACCCAATCCATCCTGGTAGCGGTAACCCGACAACTGCTCAGAGGTCAGTGGTTCAAAGGCCGATGCCCGCATATCTTTCATGTGAACGAATTCGAGGTTCCTGTCCACCGTCAAGATAATCCTGACAATAATTTTGTCACCCACCTTAAGGCTTTCCCCTAAATGCGTCTGTCCATTCGTAATTCGTAATTCGTAATTCGTAATTGGTTGAAGCACCTTCCCGGTTGGCGTTACCCTCTCAATGAAGATTTTCTTCTCCAGTTTGAGCGGCGTAGCATGTGGCGTGATCTTGTCGAGATCTTCAAAATACTGCCAGTACAAAGCCCCCCAGGCCACGCCTTCATTGGTCCGGGTGATGGTTACATTTCCCATTTCCGGCCGGATCTCTTTACCATCGCTGTTTATCTGGAAATAGCCGGTTCCGGCTTCCACCTTGGTATCGGTAAGTTTCTGCGGGTCGATGACCTCGTTTCCCAGGTTGATCTTAACACCGGGATCTTCCGCCAGAAGATCCGTTCCGCGAAGAAGCAATGCATAACAGGCTTCTGCAGTGGCACGGCCGGTTTTCCAGTCCTGTGTCTGTTTTTGCTTCAGCAGCCAGACCTTCATTTCGTCCACCGGTTTCGGATCAGCTATAATTTCTTCATATGCCTCGATCAGAAGTGCCTGGGTTTCAACGGGTGCCTGGTACCATTCATAGCCACCTTGCGTCGCCCAGTACATTCCCATCTCCGGTGAATGAAGGGCTTTTTCAGAAAGCGATTTGAGAATGGCGGCAGGAACGGTTTTATTCCCCAGCCGGTTCAACGCAAGCCCGATCATGCCCTGGCAATAAAGGTCATTTTGCAGCCAGTATCTTTCTGCCTGTTGCTGGAAATACTGGAAAGCGGTTTTCGTGTCGCCATTGGCTTTCAAAGGAATGTCGGAGAGATAATAGCTCCGGGCATACAGGTACTGGATCTGTGTAGTCCCGAGATGGTTCTCATCCATCTTAGCGGGATAATATTTTTTGATGTCGTTGTAATCCTTTACAAGTTCACCATCAAGGCAGGCTATTGCCTTGTTCAGCATATTCCAGGTATCCTTGTCTTCACGGATATTTTTAATTCCAAGATGATCCATGTGTCCCAGGCCGGTAATGATATCCTGGGTGATGTACCGGTTTTCCGACATTCCGTCAAACCACGGCCATCCACCGGAGGACAACTGCATCTTCTGCAGTTTTTTCAGGTTCTGATCAAGCCTTCCGGAAAGGGTATTCAGGTCGAAGAGCATTGCCAACCGCTGTTTCCGTTGCGATTCATCTTTTGCTTCCAGCACCCAGGGGGTTTCCTGGAGCATGGCTGATTTCAGTTGCTGGTTCTTTTCGAGATTCGACAGCAGTGCATCGGGCGTAACGTTCTTCCAGCTTTCGAAAACCTTTTTTATCTTCGGATTCGAGTTGGCAATGAACGAAGCGATGCTGTTCGCATAGAAAGAACGAAAAATATTATCTGCATTCGGATAGGCCGGTTCATCCAGGGCCGAAAGCGCCTGGATCGCATACCATGCCGGGTTCGATGCAAATTCCAGGGTTAGCTTATAATTTTTTAAAGTTTTGCCCGTGGAGGAATTGAGCAACTTATCGAATTTGAAATCAAACGAACCCTTTCCTCTTACCGGCAGCGGCAAAGTCTCGGTTACCAGCATGCGGTTTGTCAGAACCGGAAATGCTTTTTCTTCCCCGTCGCTGAAATTGCCTGCCTTTGCCGTGATACGATACTGAAGAACTGAAAGGGAAGGATCGTGCGGAATTGCCAGGCTCCATTGGAATGCGGAACTTTGCCCGGCAGGCAGGCTGAAGACCTGGGTTTGATTGGCTGAGATCACCAGGTTGACCGTCTTTTGTGTCAATGCATCCGACAGCTCCAACATAACTTCCCCGGTCAATGCCCGTTCACTGAGGTTGACCACCTTTGCACTGAATACGAGCGTATCGCCCTGGCGAACAAACCGGGGTGAATTCGGGAATACCATCAGGTCTTTATGGGTCAGGATCTCTTTTTCGGTGAACCCGTAATCCAGTTGCTTCGTATAAGCGAACCCGAGGATCTTCCATTTTGTCAGTGATTCCGGCAAGGTGAATTTCACATCAAGGTTTCCTGCCGAATCGGTTACAAGAGACGGATAGAAGAATACCGTTTCCCGGAAATCCCTCCGGATCTGCACTCCTGCCTGTTTTTCGACCTTTGGTGCGGCTTTATTCGTTTCTCCCGATCTCCCGTCAAGGGATGCAGTGGGGGGAGGAGGGGGTGGAATTGTTTCATCTTTGGATACTGCGTCGGCAGCTATCATGGGCGCTATAAATCCTGCAGACTTGGCCATTTGCATACGGGCACCACCATACTCCCGATAACGCCCACCGCCAACCAACCCGAAACCGAACCAGTTCAACTCTTCATAAGTGGGAAAGAAATATTCTCCGCTGGTATAATTCAGTGGATAGTATAAACCCGACGAAGTCCGGAATCCCCCGCTGACCTCCCAGGGAAGGGACGAATAATAGTCATGCAAAACAGAAAACGACCAACTATTGGGAGCAAATACATCCAGGGAGGCATCATACATGGCCGTGAGATATTCTGCCTTCACACCTTTCTTCGCCGCATCGGTGATCCGGATCTTCCATTCTTCCTGTTGTCCGGGATATAACTTATTGCGGAACGTTTCGAATTTGATGTCGAGTTTTTTATTTGTATAGGGAACATATACCCACTCGCTATGCTGGAAAGACCTGTTATACCGGATAAATACAAAATTCACGGAAAAATTTCCTCTGAACTTTTCCAGGATAGGAATCTCAACTAGCACCTGGTTGTTGCTGAGCTTTAACCATTGCCTCGAGAATAGCGTATCGTGTAATTGGATTTCATAAAGCACATTTACATTTTCCGCTCTTGAACCTACCAGGAATTTTGCCTTCTCTCCGGGCTCACCGCTTGTTTTAACAGGTAAAAACCAATCTATTTCCGGCACCGGGACCGTGGTGGATGAAGGATTATAGATCACAAAGGTGGCTTTTTGTTCAACCTCTTCCTCATAAGGATCCTTTGCCTTCAACGTCAGCAGGTAAGTGCCCTGAGGCAGTACTGCGCCATCTGCCATCCGCCACTGTCCATCTGCAGACCGTGAGGCAATTTGTGAGAAACGGAAAAGAGAATCCGTTGCTGTATTGATTTCTTTTTTCAGGATATCTTGTTCAACCGGCCATTTGGCTATGATATTCTCATCTGCATAAACATTATTCGGGAAAGTGGAATGAAAATCCTTTTCTGTCATCCCCACGAATTCCGGTTTTGCCCATTGGCGCAACACAAAAAACCGGTCGGGTTGACGCAGGCGCTGAATGCTCACGGTGACGGTCGTGGGGGTCTTGCGCCCATTCAGGTTGGTCGCAGTCAGGTGAAACAACGTATCCCGGGCAGGATCCAGCTTTTCCGGAACATCCATCCCTACCAGCAGCGAAATATAACCGACAGAAACACTTTCATTGGCCGACTGTGTTTCACCGTTGATATCAGTCACATCAGCAAAAATCACATAATCGAATACCGGTTTTGAAGATTTATTGATGGAAAGATCCGGAACAGCCTTAAACTTTACATTAAAGCTGCCGTCACCAGTTGTTTTCAAGACACCTTGCATGATCTCCGTTTCCGGGATGGAAGGCATGGGAAACCACCATCCTCTTTCCCGGAAAGGAAAACGTGCCGAACGTACCACCCGGTATTTCACGGCCGCGCCATCGATATTGTTTCCGGCATAAGCCACGGCTTTCCCGGTAAGCGTCACGCTGTCGTTGAGACGGTAATTTCCTTCAACAGGGACGAAGGAAACTTCAAAGGTTGGACGTTTATATTCCTCAACGGAAATAGTGGCTGAACCGGAGCCATTCGAAATGGTCATGGTTCCCGGTAACAATCCCTGGGGGATCACAAATGATCCGTTAAACGAACCGAATTCATTGCTGGTGAAAGTCTGTTCGGCAATCTTCTGGCTGTTTACATCGGTAAATACCGTGGTAGTCTGTAGCCCCGGTTTAATGCTGAGATTATCGCCCTTCTTTTCAAGCAGGATTCCTTTGAAATAAATTATTTGCCCAGGCCTGTAGATGCCCCGGTCGGTGAAAAAGAATGTTTTCAGGGTTGTTTTCTCATTGATTTCATTCACGGGATACTGGTAATAATTCCCGGTAATGAAGAGATCGTCCTTCATCCTCAAGCGCAGGAATACATTGTTGTACGATAAATTCTGCGGCACTGCCGGCAGGGAAAAGTGTCCGTTTTCGTCGGTCACATACTCTCCGAGTTTCTGATTTTCCCACTTCTTTATTTTTAAGTTATAGTCTTTGTGAAATACTTCAGCAACGAAGTTTTTCAGGGGAATTCCGGTTTCCCTGTCGAGGATGTAGAATTCCTCTTCACTTTTTTCATTCCGCTGGCTGATGTAACTGATCTGCGTGGAAAAGAAAGGCGCCCAAGTGATCACCTGACCGGCATCTTTGAATTCCGGGTCAGAGGAAGCGATCAGGATATAAAATCCCACCGCCAATTCGGGAATGAGAATCTCCATGCGGTGTGACTGGAAATCGCCGTCGTTGGGCAGATCCAGCGACCAATTATTCTGAAAAGCCAGACCGGTATAATACGAAACCAATTCTTCACGGGAACTGTTCATGGTCTTTTCCTGGTTGACCTCCGAATCTGTTTTTACAAGCCTGAAATAGAGGGTTTTCACGTTCCGGAATTCGATCAAAGCCAGGGATGGTTTTAATGGTACAACAGCATATTCGGTCTGGACCTGTAATGCAGGTTTTTCGATCTCACCGGCCAGCAACTTGCAATTGTTGGCTCCCGTGCTTTGTGGAAAACGGTCAATTGCATGGGTACAATAATCAAACGCTTCCTTCAGGTTCCATTTGTATTTCTGTGATTCGCCCGGGCTGTATTGTGAACCGTGTTCTTTGAGGAAAGAGGCAATGGAGTATGTAATATCGGTTGAATAAGGAGACGCCATGTGTGTTTGTTCCAGTTTTTTCAATGCGTCAAGGCAAAGGCTGTCTTTCCCATTGATGATGGAATTGTCTTTCAGGAACTCAAAACGGTGAATTTCTTCGTCGATCAGTGCGCGGGGATCTTTGTCATTGGAATGGAAGGTTGCAAGATCATGGTATATCTTCAGCGCATAAGCAAGAAATGATGAAGAATCTAAAGGCAATTCCAGCTTCATTGCTGCAAACTCATGTACCTGCCGGAAATAGGAAGTCTGATCAAGCGAAAAAGGTTCGGCAGAAACCTTGTCAGGGCTTTCATTTCCTGAAAAGTAATCCAGTGCACGCCAGCACAAAAAATCATACAGCGTAGGACGGTACCCGGTTTTGTTTTCCCCTGTCATTTTTGCAGCCTTCTTTCCCTGCGATTCCGGTTTTATCATGAGTTCCTCAAAGTTGCCGATCGGCAGTGACTGCAATAAGACAGGATTCTGGAGGGAAAGGAGATAGGTCCTAACTGTTTTACGCGTAAGGGTTTTTAGGTCCCAGGTCTGGATGCTGTCGGAAGTTTTGTTCAGTACCTGTGTCCGGTCCTGGAAACGGTATCGGTTATTCTGGTAATAGGTCTGGTAGATCTCTGCAAGGATGGAATTCAGGATTTGACGGGCCGGTTCCCGGGATTGTTTGATCTCTGTCCGGATTTCCCTGATGGACGCAGTAACCGCCTCTTCCCTGTAATCTGCTTTCAGTTTCAGACGGAATATAACAGCCTTGATGTATTGCGGATCGTTCTTCTCCTTTTTGGCCTGGTCGTAGATTTTATTAACAATCACAAGGGCGGATTTCGGAAGGCCCAGGTTTGATAATGAATCGACTTTTTTCCATTGACGATCGTAATAGCTGGCGAGCTGGCGAGTTGGTGAGTTGGCGAGTTGATGTGTCAGGGGTGATGAGTTTTGGGTTTGAGCGAAAAGTGAAAGGCTGGTGAAAAAAAGCACAAAGCCCAGAATGAAAGGTTTTGTTTTCATGGGGAAGGGAGTTTGATATGCAATAATAAGAGAAACGGCTGAGGTAAGCAAAGATTGTACTATTTAGCTATGCTGCTATTGAAGAACCGAAAAATTCTTTGTGTTTATCTTAATTATTAAAGATTAACCATAAAGCAGTGCAAAAAAATTTGGGTATTTCCGTATTACCTTTTTGAATATTCCCGATTAAGTAGAAATTAACATGTCAATCAACCAAAAAAAAGTTCTCGCAGATTTTACGCAAATTTTCGCAGAAAGATGTATACAGAAAACCAACTTTCTTACCTTATTAGAGGCGCTGCCTTCAAGGTTCATAGCACGTTAGGCCCGGGATTATTGGAATCAGTTTATGAAACTGCTTTGGAATTTGAACTGAAGGCTTTGAATCTTGAGGTCAAATCACAGATTGGAATATCAATGCATTATCAGAATATCCTATTTGATGTGGGTTACAGATTGGATTTGTTGATTGAAAATAAAGTGATCGTTGAGATCAAATCGGTTGATTTGTTGATTGATATTCATCACAAACAATTACTGACATATATGAAACTCATGGATAAAAAGTTGGGATTGTTGATAAATTTCAATTCAACTTCGCTTAGCAAGTCAATTGTCAGAATTGTTAACAATCTCTGATCTGCGAAAATCAGCGTATATCTGCGAGAAATTCTTCTTATAAAAAAAGAGTAATCATATTAAGGTCAATTGTCAACAACCAATAATCTGCGTAAATCAGCGAGAAATCAGCGAAAATCTGCGAGAAATATTAAAAGTTATTTCGATGGGCCAATCAGGGAAGTTACCGGGTTTGCCAATCCTTTGTAATCGGTCAGTTCAAGTTTTACCGAACCTACGATGACCGCGGATTTTGCCAGGACAGGGATCCGGTTCAGATCGTCGGATATCCAGACATCCATCGGGTAAGGCTGGCTGAAGACATTTCCTGTTGCCACCTTTGGTTTAAATTTCAGGCAGCGAAACTTACCCAGGTTGGTTATTACTTCTTCGCGCCCGGCAAATTCGATAAGGGAGACATACACAGAATCGTCGAGCAAAAAATTCACGGGAAAACGATCGCCTACCTTGAGGTTGGAAAAATCAAGCGCCCGGCAATAATAGAAAGCGGAAAGGACATCATGGGTGCCGGTTTTCATTTTTTTATTGGCCTTATGGCTGGAAAAGTTACCGGAATATTGGTTGAACCTTACTTCGTCATTCACCGCGTAACCCCCTTCATTCGTATTACGGATAAAAGACCAGGGCACAAGGTATTCTTCATCCATGTATGATTCGAACCGGTCGTTGACCTTAAAAAATAAGTTAAATGCACCCTTCGATTTTCCTTCGCCGATGATGTGATAGGTGCTCCGCCCGTCGATTTTCTTATCCTCGAATTTAACCTCGAGTGTAGCCACGCCGGCCGTGACTTTTCCCGTAACAAAAGAATCGTAATAGGCCCTGAATTTCAGCTTCTCACCGCGGATGAATGCCCCGTTCCGGACCGGTATCAATGACTGGGCGCTGACAATGAAAAATGAAAAATGAAAAATGAAAAATGATAGAAACAGGAACCGGGAAACAGTCTTCATTGTTAAATTACGATATTGATTATTTTTTGGGGTACTACGATGATCTTCCCTGGAGGCTTACCCTGTAACCATTTTTCAGTTTCCGGGGCCTTCAATACAGCCTGTTCGATCTCGGGAACGGTCAGGGTAAGCGAAAGTTCAAGCTGGAATCGCATCTTCCCATTAAACGAAACCGGATAATGAAAAGTATTCTCAGCAGTAAATTCTTCATTGAATATGGGGAAAGAAGAATATGTTATGGTGCCGGCATGTCCGAAATTTTCCCACAACTCCTCTGCCATGTGCGGGGCATACGGTGCGATCAGGATCACAAGAGGTTCAAGGATTGCCTGCTTGTTGCATTTAAGCTCTGAGAGCTCATTCACACAGATCATAAAATTGGAAACTGCAGTATTGAACGAAAACCGCTCGATGTCATCCTGGATTTTTTTTATGGTCTTATGCAGGATCTTCAATTCTTCTTTTGTCGGTTTTTTATCGGTCACCGAAAATTCATTTTCCCGGTCGTGGTACAACCTCCAGAACTTTTTGATAAAACGGGAAACGCCTTCGATGCCATTGGTGTCCCAGGGCTTTGACTGTTCCAGCGGACCGAGGAACATCTCATAAAGCCGCAGTGTATCTGCGCCGTAACGCGTTATGAGGTCATCAGGGTTGACCACATTGTGAAGCGATTTCGACATTTTTTCCACTTCCATGCCGCAGACATATTTTCCTTCTTCAAGAAGAAATTCTGCATCCAAAAGATCAGGACGCCAGGCTTTAAAAGCATCCAGGTCGAGCACATCATTTTCCACGATGTTCACATCCACATGCATTTCTGTTGCTTCATAATCTTTTTTCAGATTATAAGAGACAAAGGTATTGGTGTTTTTGATCCGGTAAACAAGGCTCGACCTGCCCTGGATCATCCCCTGGTTGATGAGTTTTTTATACGGCTCATCCTTACATACCAGCCCTATATCGAAAAGGAACTTATTCCAGAATCTCGAATAAACAAGATGGCCGGTTGCATGTTCAGCGCCGCCGAGGTAAAGATCCACATCCTGCCAGTATTGATTGGCTTCTTTTGAGAAATATTCGTTGTCGTTGCGCGGATCCATGTAGCGCAGGTAATACCCGCTCGATCCTGCAAAGCCCGGCATGGTGCTTGTTTCGTAAGAATATCCTTCCTTCGTCTTCCAGTTTTTGGCACGGGCCAGGGGCGGCTCTCCGGTTTCCGTCGGAAGGTATTTGTCCACTTCCGGAAGCAAAAGAGGAAGTTCGGATTCATCCAGTACATAGGGAATCCCATCTTTGTAATAAACCGGGAAAGGTTCGCCCCAATAGCGCTGGCGGCTGAAGATGGCATCACGGAGACGGAAATTCACTGTTCCTTTGCCGATCTTCATCTCTTCCACTTTGCGAATTACAGTGGAAACAGCTTCTTTCACCTTCATTCCATTGATGAATTCCGAATTCACCAGGATCCCGTCTTTGGCATCATAGGAGCTTTCGGAAATATCCCCACCCGAAACCACTTCCACGATCGGCAGGTTGAAATGCTTTGCAAAATCATAATCCCGGCTGTCGTGTGCCGGAACAGCCATGATGGCGCCGGTTCCATACCCGGCCAGGACATAATCGGCAACCCATACCGGGATTTTTTTTCCGTTCAGGGGATTCAGACAATAAGCGCCGGTAAATTCCCCGGTAACTTTTTTCACTTCCGACATCCGTTCACGTTCCGAACGGTTCTTTGCCCACTGGAGATATTTTGCTACAGCGGAAATCCGGTCTGGTGTGGCAATGATTTTGGCAAGCTCATGTTCGGGAGCGATGACCATGAAGGTTGCACCAAAAATTGTATCGGGACGTGTCGTGAAAATATCCAGTTTGTAATTTGTATTCTTGATGGGGAAAGCAATCTCGGCGCCTTCCGAACGCCCGATCCAGTTCTTCTGGATCTCTTTTAAGGATTCCGAAAAGTCGATCCGGTCGAGCCCGTCAAGCAGGCGTTGCGCGTAAGCGGTGATGCGCAGGAACCATTGCCGCATGAGTTTGCGTTCAACAGGATAACCTCCGCGGACGGAAAAGCCCTCTTTAACCTCATCGTTGGCAAGTACCGTCCCCAGTTCCGGACACCAGTTTACCATGGCATCGTTCTGGTAAGCCAGCCGATAATTCATCAGGATCTCCTGTTGCTCTTTTTCCGGGAAGGATTTCCATTCCGAAGCAGAAAAAACCCCGTCCCAGTTTTCACCAAGAGCAGGAAATTTGTTCCGGACACCTTTGTTCCAGTCGGCGGTCATAGCCGCATGAACCGGGGCATTGCCGGAGGATTCAAAAACCCGGATGAGTTCAGTTACAGGTTCTGCTTTCTGTGTTTCCAGGTTATACCAATGGCTGAAGAGTTGAATGAACGTCCATTGTGTCCATTTGTAATATCCCGGGTCGCAGGTCTTGACTTCCCGGTCCCAGTCGTACGAAAAACCGATCTTGTCCATCTGTTCACGGTACCGGGCAACATTTATTTCGGTGGTAACGGCAGGATGAGTTCCGGTTTGAATGGCGTATTGTTCGGCCGGCAGCCCGAAAGCATCAAATCCCATCGGATGCAGGACATTGTACCCCTTCAGCCGTTTGTACCGCGAATAAATATCGGAAGCAATATATCCCAATGGATGGCCTACGTGCAGTCCTGCCCCGGAAGGATAAGGGAACATGTCGAGGACATAGAATTTCGGTTTTGAAGGATCGGTCTCCGCCCTGAATGTTTTATTCTTCATCCAGTAATCCTGCCATTTTTTCTCTATCTGACCGAAGTTGTACTCCATTTTCTCAAGTTGGCGAGTTGGTGAACTGGCGAGTTGGCGAGTTAAAAAATTCAGCAGGCCAACAGCAATTTTCTGCGAAGTTAGGGAAAACAAAAGAAATGCAGGAATTTAGAATGCAGGAAATCAGAATGCAGGAATTCAAAATGCAGATAATGCGGGAATGCGGGAAAGCAGAATGCGGGAATTATGCATTCAGGGATGATATAAGAACAAATGAAACCGCGTAGCGGTGACATTATTCTATGGATTGTGATAAAAACTACAATAATTAGTTTAATAACTATAAAAAATAGTTGACAAACTAAAAAAGATAGTTATATTTGTAAAAAATTTCAGAAATGAACAAGATTACAGTCAAAGAAGAAGAAATCATGAATTTCTTCTGGGAGAAAGGAGACCTGTTTGTGAAGCAAATCCTTGAATTCTATACCGAACCAAAACCACACTACAATACGGTCTCCACGATGGTCAGGGCATTGGAAGAAAAAGGATTTCTTGGTTATCATTCCTTTGGAAATACATACCAATACTATCCTCTCATTTCAAAGGAAGAATACAACAGAAAAAATCTCCGGAACATGGTTAAAAAGCACTTTGGGAATTCATACAAACGGGTAGTATCCACACTCATTGAAGAAGAAGATTTATCGCTGGAAGAACTCAAGGAACTGATCCGGGAAATTGAAAAAAACCGTAAAACCCAGAAATAATGGATGCTTTCATCTTCTTTACCCTGAAATCCTCGCTTTGCCTTTCGGCAGGTTATCTCTTATATTACCTGCTACTCAGGCGTGAGACGTTTCACCGAATTAAACGGTTTATTATCCTCGGAATCATCTTCATTTCTATAATTGTTCCGATAATAAAACTGAACGTAGATCCAATCGGGATGAATTCACCGGTTCAAAAATTGGAATCAACCATTATCAATAATGCTCCCGTGATCATTTCGGAACAAAAACCAGAACAACTCCTGCGTCAGCAGCAGGAAAGCAAACCTATCAACTTCCTCGCGATGATATACCTGGCCGGTGCATCCATCCAGGTGATCCTTATATTGATCTCTTTGGGAAGGATCCTTCTACTCCTCCTGAAAGCAAAAAAAATGAAATACCAGGGCATCCGGCTTGCCCTGACCCCCTCAGAAGAAGTTCCTTTCTGTTTCGGCAGGAGAATCATCATATCGGAAAAAGATTTCAGGGAAAACAGCAAAGAGGTGATCCTACATGAACAAACACACCTGAAGCAAGGCCATAGCCTGGACCTGCTCATTTCGGAATTCTATCTTGTCATGACCTGGTATAATCCTTTCTCTTGGCTGATCCGGCATGAACTGAAACAAAACCATGAATTTGAAGCCGATCGTAATGTGCTGCGCCAGGGTGTTGATGAATCGGATTATCAGTTGTTACTGGTAAGAACGGTTGCAGGAGAGCCCCTTTATCATTTGGCCAATCAATTCAATCAAAGTAATATTAAAACCCGTATAACCATGATGAACAAGAGAAAATCAAATCCGCGGGCCATTTTGAAAGCCCTGTTGTTTCTTCCGCTTATTGCGCTTATGGTGCAGGTTTTTGCCCAGAAGGAAATAAAACCGGCTGTTGCAACCCCAAACGATCATCCGAATGGAAAATACCTTGTATTGACAACAAATCAGTTAAAATTGCTGGGCTTCGACGTGAACTCAACCGGGCTGTTCTATAAAAATCAGCGCATAGACAAACCTGGCAGACAAACTCGCTGCTTGTATTTTACGCATAAAACCTATAGTGCAAGCATGATATTAAAACCGGGTGAAAAGATCGCCGGTCATTCCGCCACGGATCAAATCCTGAAAAAACAAGCCACGACAAACTTTGACTTTTATCCCATGGTTGTTACCGGGATTAATGGGTGGTGGACTCTTCTCAATATCCCGAAAGAAGATCTCCCGAAGGACCTGTTACCCGTCCAGATCAACATGGCTGATCTGAAAATGCTGAACAGAACCGACACCCTTGTCTTCTGGTTCAATCCTACGGAATCTTTGAGAAAGACCTTGGCTCCCATTGTTAAGGTTGATGATTATTTGCAGGTTTGCCCCCCGGACGCTCGTAATGATGCTATGAAAGGGAAACAGGTGAAATAGAGGTCTGAGATCGGAGGTCAGAGGTCGGAAGCCGGAGGTCATTTCACGGGTGATCCGGCTTCACAATCAAAAATTTCCATTAATTTCGCTTTTTCATTTTAGTATCATGGCTCGACAGGAGGACAAATTTTACAACCGGAGGATCCGGACATCCCATTTTTCAACGGTTATCAGCATTACCCTTGTGCTGTTCATGCTCGGTTTATTGGGGCTGCTCCTGCTTCATACCAAAAAACTTTCTGATTATGCCAAGGAGAACATCGGGTTTTCCATCATGATCAAGGAAGGAATAAAGGAGGCAGAGATTATGGCCCTCCTGAAAAAACTCGATACAGAAGAGTTTGTCAAATCAACGGAATATATACCGAAAGAAGAAGCCGCTATTCAGCTGAAAAAAGAACTTGGAGAAGATTTCATTGGATTCCTTGGCTATAACCCTCTGCTGCCTACCATCGACCTTCGTTTGAAAGCAGATTATGCCAGCCTTTCGAGTGTGAGCAAAATCGAAAAGAAACTGCTTGCCAACCCGGAAGTGAAAGAGGTCTTTTATCAAAAAAATCTGCTGGAGATGGTCAACCAGAACATGGAACGCATCAGCCTGATCATACTCGGATTCAGCTCTGTCCTGATGATCATCTCCATTGCACTCATCAATAATACAATCCGGCTTTCCGTGTATTCGCGACGTTTTGTGATCCGCACGATGCAGCTGGTAGGTGCAACCCGCAGTTTCATCCGAAGGCCCTTCATCCGTAACGGGATCATCGACGGCTTCATCAGCGCAATCGTTGCTATCGGGCTACTGATGGTGGTGATGTCTTTCCTCTTCCAGGAGATCCCGGAACTCATCCAGATGGTTGATCTGAATTTGTACGTAGCTCTTATTATCACCGTTCTTCTGCTGGGGATTCTCATTTCGTGGTTTTGCACTTGGCTGTCGGTGAGGAGGTACCTGCGGATGAAAACCGATGAATTATATACCTGATTGAAAAAAATCCCGTATTTTTGAACCGAATTTGAATCGTAAAATGGAAAAGAAGATAAAAAAAACAACGCCGTACAGGCCTTCTACCCCGGCTGCAAAACCCCAGGCCCCTGCTGCAAAAATGCCTGCAGCCCCTGTGAAAACCGGAGAATTTGCCTTCGGAAGAGAGAATTACCGTTTGCTTTTCATCGGCCTTGCATTCATCGTGCTGGGTTTCATCCTCATGATCGGCGGCGGTTCGAAAGACCCCAAGGTGTTCAACCCGGCGATCTTCAATTTTCAGCACATCACGCTGGCCCCGATCCTTGTCCTCACCGGCTATGTGATTGAGATCTTTGCCATAATGAAGAAACCGAAGGATTGATATGTCCCTCCTTCATGCTATTATCCTTGCCATCGTTGAAGGGATAACCGAATTTCTGCCGATTTCTTCCACAGGGCACATGATCATAACCCAAAGCATCTTGGGCATTCCTTCTACAGATTTTGTAAAGGCATTTACAGTGAACATCCAGTTCGGTGCAATACTTTCAGTCATCGTTTTATACTGGAAAAGATTTTTCCAATCCTGGGATTTTTATTTCAAGCTTGCCGTTGCCTGTCTTCCGCTGGTCATCGCCTATTTTCTTGAAAAACAGGTGGACGAGATGCTCGGAAGCGTTATGATCGTTGCAGTTTCGTTGCTGGCTGGAGGGATTTTACTTTTGTTTGTCGATCAATGGTTCGACCGTCCGGAAAATGATAAAACGGAAATGACCTTTAAAAAAGCCCTGATCATCGGTTTTTTCCAGATCATTTCCATCATTCCAGGGGTTTCACGGTCAGCCGCCACGATTGTTGGCGGGATGACACAGAAACTGTCAAGGACAAAAGCAGCAGAATTTTCATTTTTCCTGGCTGTTCCCACGATGTTTGCTGCCTCGGTACTGAAACTGGTTCAGAACTATAAGCTGATAAAAGGAGATCACCTTGAGCTTTTACTGGTTGGCAACGTTGTTTCCTTCATCGTGGCCATGATCGCCATCAAGGCATTCATCGCTTACCTGACCAAACACGGATTCAGGGTTTTCGGATACTACCGGATTCTCGTAGGATTTGTCATCATCCTGCTTCTTGTTTTCGGGAAAGGATTTACGTTATAACTGTTAAAAGTTCTCGCAGATTTACGCAGATTTAAACGCTGATTCACGCAGAAGACCAAATATTTGTTAAATCATACAAGGATATTTAAGTAGTCGGAATCTTTTCTGCGAAAATTTGCGAGACCTCTGCGAAAATCTGCGAGAAAGATTTTTAGAATAGCTGACTTTTCAACTTCATTCAACCCCAAAATGAATTTTAATTTTGAACAGGGTGAGATCCTCCTGGTGAACAAACCTTACAAATGGACCTCATTTGATGTGGTGAACCTGGTCAGAAACTATATCCGGAAACAGCTGGGCATTAAGAAGATCAAGATCGGCCATAGCGGTACGCTCGACCCCCTCGCCAGCGGGCTGCTGATCCTTTGCACCGGCAGGATGACCAAACGGATTGAGGAATTCAAGGAGTTCGACAAAGAATATACCGGAACGATCGTCCTGGGCGCTACCACGGCCTCCTTCGACCTGGAAAAAGAGATCGATTACAATTATCCATGGGAACACATCACCAAAGATGACATCCTTTCGGCGGTGGCGAAACTCACCGGGAGTTACGACCAGCTTCCCCCGGTTTTTTCCGCGAAAAAAATCAAGGGGAAAAGGGCCTATGATTATGCCCGGAAGAACCAGGAAGTTGTCATGCAACCAAAACGGATCACCATTTCCGCCTTTGAAGTACAGGAACTAAACCTTCCGCAGGTTCATTTCCGGGTTTCCTGCAGTAAGGGAACCTACATCCGTGCGCTGGCGCGGGATCTGGGGCTGGCACTCAACACAGGCGCCCACCTTAGCGCGCTCTGCCGCACACGCATCGGCCCCTATCATTTGCGCGATGCGTATGATATCGAGGATATGAAATTGGCGCTAAAAGAACAATAAGCTCCCTGCCGGTGTATCTTTGTGAATGGTGAGAGGGGAATGGTGAATAGTTAATACCCGGCATTTAAAATCCAGCATCCAGCATCCAGTATCCAGCATCCAGCATCCCGGATTTTTCTATCTTTGTAATAAGAACAAACCCCGTCTATTCCATTCTAATCCATATTCAATGAAAAAAATTCTTCTTTCCTTATTGCTGGTTTTCGTTGCCACTTCTTTCCTCATCGTGGGATATAAGCATTCTAAGTCCTTCCAGCGGGCACGGTTCGAATTCTTTCTGAAACAGGAATACCGCAAACTGCCTCATACTTCACCTAAAGAACAGAAAGAGGGTGCGGCTGATCAGCCCGACATGGCAGCAATGCAGGATTATTTCATGACCGTTGACCCTGCCACGGGCACCATCCCGCGTGAACGTCTTTTCGAGGCAAACATTGAAACACGGAGCATCATGAAACAGAAGAGTTCCGGGGCTCTCATTTCCTGGACCGGTTATTCTTCAAATATGGGTGGCCGCACCCGTGCGATCATGTACGACCCCAACGATCCTTCATACCATAAAGTTTGGGCGGGAGGCGTAACGGGAGGACTCTGGTACAATACAAACATCACGGATATATATCAGTCGTGGGTGCCGGTGAGTGATTTCTGGCCAACGCTGGCTATCCGCTGTATCACCTATGACCCGAACAATCCCTCCGTTTTTTACATCGGCACAGGGGAAGCTGAGACTGCTATTATAACCTACCGTGAATCTTCCGGCCTTGGCGAGGGTATTTGGAAATCCACTGACGGCGGAGTCACGTGGAACCGGCTGAACTCAACCACCGGCTTTGCTTATGTTCCCAAGATCGTTGTGCGAAATGAAGGTGGCAACAGCGTGATCTATGCTGCCGTTGTTTCGGGTTTATATCATGGAACCCACAACAGCCTGCCATCCGACGGACTTTTCCGTTCGACCGATGGAGGAATTATCTGGACCCAGGTTTTGCCGAATATTACAGGTTTTAGTGTTCCCTATTCTCCATCGGATGTGGTTCTCGGAGCCGATGGAAGGATCTTTGTCGGCACGATGCCCAATTTGGATGGAAATGGAGCAGCAATACTGCTTTACTCCGATACCGGCCTGCCCGGATCATGGAATGTAAATTCAACTTACCAGAATCAAATACTTGCCGATCCTCAATACAACATACCCGGTCGCGTGGTTTTCGGGTGTGCCCCTTCGGACCCGAATGTTGTTTATGCGCTAGTGGCATCGGGGCTGATCAGCACGGCCAACAACTTCAAATATTATTATTGTTTTAACATTCTCCGTTCAGGGGATAAAGGGGTGACATGGACGGAAAAAAGCCTTCCCACCGATATCCAGGGACAATTGAGCTTCGCATACCTGGCCTGGCACGCACTGGACATTGCCGTTGATCCGAATGACCCGAATACCTTGTTTATCGGAGGGCTGGATGTGCAGAAGACCAACAGCGGGGGAAATTACTGGAACCGGGTCAGCGACTGGTCACTGATGTATTATGGCGGGGGAACCAATTATGTTCATGCCGATCAGCACATCATGGTTTTCAAACCGGGTTCTTCTACCGAGTTGCTGCTGGGATCGGACGGAGGGGTCTTCTATACGGGGTCTGCCAATAATACCATGCCGGTATTTGAACAACGGAATCTCGATTACAATACCCTTCAATTCTATACGGCCGACCTGAGAAACGAAGTCGGATCAACGGAGTTTATAGGTGGATTGCAGGACAACGGATGTCTTAATTACTATACTTTACCGGTTACCATCAACGATATTGTCCCCACTGGCGATGGAGCCTATTGTTTTTTCGACAAGAATGACGTTTTCTACTCCATTGCCTCATCGTACTACAATGTCTATTATGTCCAGATAAACCGTGTAACCACAGGTTACCTGGGCAACTGGTCAAGCGGGATTTTCGTTAACCCGGTCGACTATGATTACCGCAGCAAGGTCCTCTATGCCAACGCTTGTGATTTTGTTGGTAATCGCCTTGATTATTATCTGCAATTATCGGATGTGACCGGCAGTGGCTACGGGGCATTCAAAAAAGCAGGTACGACCACGCAAGTATATTTCTCAGCCGTGAGATGGTCGCCCTTCTCGCCTTCCGGTAATGCAAACCTCTTTCTTGGCACACAGTCGGGACGGCTGTTCAAGGTCACAAATGCTGCATTCACACCGGTAACGACCGAGATCACCGGATCCAACTTCCCGGTGGGGAACATTGCCTCCATCGATATCGGGAAATCAGAGGACATCCTGCTTGTGACCTTTTCAAATTACGGAGTGGCTTCAGTATTCACTACTTTCGATGGAGGGCAAAACTGGGTTAACTGCGACGGCAACCTTCCGGACATGCCGGTAAGGTGGGGGATATTTCATCCGCAGAACCCCCGGCATGTCATGCTTGCCACCGAAACAGGCGTATGGGCTACCGATAACATCGGTGCTTCACCGGTAACCTGGGTTCCGGTCGTAACCGGGATGGCCAACGTACGGGTGGACCAGTTGAATATCCGGACCAGCGATAACACCGTGATTGCCGCATCCCACGGGAGAGGGCTTTTTACCACACAGTGGGATATTGTGGATGCTATTGATAACCTGCAGCTTCAGGCGTTCAATATGTACCCGAACCCGGTAAGGGATATGCTGAACGTTTCTTTTGAATCGAACGGGACGCAGAATGTTCTCTTCAGGGTTTTTGATCCATCCGGAAAAATCCTTTTGGATGAAAACAAAGGAAGAATCAGTGGCCACGCCGCAGAATTGATAAATGTTTCCGGTCTTGCAACGGGAGTCTATTTTATCAACATTTATGGAGATGGAAAAAAGGAAAGAACCGAGAAATTTATAAAATACTAGAAAGGTGAAATAGCGAAATCCAAGATCCAGGATCCAGCATCTAGCATCCAGAACCCATGACTCCACCCAAATCCTATCCCCTATACTCACCAGAGCACTTCATGAATGAGGCGCTGAAAGAGGCAAGAATTGCCCTGGAAAAAGACGAGGTGCCGATCGGGGCGGTGGTTGTTTGTGAAAATCACATCATCGCGCGGGCGCATAATCTTACAGAAACGCTCAATGATGTAACTGCTCATGCCGAAATGCAGGCATTCACGGCTGCTTCCGGCTATCTTGGCGGAAAATATCTGAACGAATGCACCCTTTATGTAACCATCGAACCCTGTGTGATGTGCGCCGGGGGGGCTTTCTGGGCGCAACTGGGAACCCTGGTTTACGGGGCTGAAGATCCCAAGAGAGGATACCGGCTGGTGGAGAAACAACTCCTGCATCGGAAAACGAAAGTTGTCTCCGGAATCCTTGCTGCAGATTGCGGTAAATTATTGATTTCGTTTTTCAAATCGAAAAGAAACGGATAAACGTTAAATAAACAAAACGACATATCTAATCTGCGAAAACCTGCCTGCCGGTAGGCAAGTTTGCGATAAATCTGCGTAAATCTGCAAGAAAAAATTGGTCTATTATAAAAACATAAAGGAAAATCTGGAAATAATCAACCCGATGGAAATTCAAGCCCTGGAAAAAACAATTGCTGAAATCACCGATACGGCCCGCAATCTTTGGGAAAAAGGATGGGCCGAACGCAATGCCGGAAACATATCGGTAAATATCACCGGTTTGCTTTCTGCACAAGAGTTGGAACTATTCAGTAACAGTACATTTCGTCCTCTGCCTATTACCTGTTCACCGTTAGCGGATCAAATCCTTATGGTTACCTCCGCAGGCAGCAGGATGCGCGATCTCGCGAAAAACCCGTGGGATCATCTTTGCATCCTGAAAATGGATGCTTCGGGAACTTATTTCAAACAGTGGCCGGAAAAAGGCCGGGATCCGACATCCGAGCTCTCCACCCATGTGGTTGTTCATAGTACGCTGATCCAGACAAAATCTGCTAAAAAAGCGCTGGTGCATACCCATGCCACTGAACTTATCGCACTGACACAGATCGGGGAATTTTGTTCTACAGGATCATTGAACCACCTGCTTTGGACCATGCATCCCGAAACTATTCTCTTCGTTCCGAAGGGACTTGGATTCATTCCGTATGAAATACCCGGAACTTCAGGCATCGCGGATGCAACCGCAAAAACCCTGGAAGATCACCCGGTGGCCTTATGGGAAAAACATGGCGTTATTGCGACAGGAAAATCAATTACCGAGGCATTCGACACTATCGATATTCTTGCAAAATCAGCCAGGATATTTTTCCTGGTTAAAAGTGCAGGTTACGAACCGGAAGGATTAACTGAGGAGCAACTAAATGAGCTGATGAGCTGATGAGTTGGTGAGTTGGCGAGTTAATAAATTTGTATTACCTTTTTTTTCCCGGATTAAGGAATAAAATCATTACAGGTTTGTACATCTTAATCAGGTTCATCTGAAACAAGTAATACAATAAAATGCGGTTTGACACTTTTAGCGCTTTTTAGCATTTAATTGCTATTTTCTGCAACAATTATTAGGGCTCCTTTAATAGTTGTATAAGGAGTGTATAAGGGTTGTTCAATGGTTGTATAAGCGTTGTATAAGGGCTGTATAGGCGTTGTTCAATGAAAGAACCGACAGAATGGTGAGTTGATGAGGTAACGAGCTGATGAGCTCATCAAAGGTTAATTATAATCGAAAGAGATGTTGTAGGTACCCGCATAGGAACCCGTTGGGTTATCATTAAGATTTCCTACCTGGAGCGTTGCTCCGATATTAACGGTCTGTGATCCTCCATGAAGCACTCCTACACCTTTACCGGCAATCGGTATTGAGCTCCAGTCAGTAACATGCATTGTCTTTGAGTTATCCACATTGGTGATTACCACTGGTATCGTAGGTAGGGTGATTGAATAGGTGGCATCGAGTTCACCGGTAATATAAAAGCTGGCAGAATTGTGAGTTCCTGCAACAAGAATTACTGTACCGTAGGTGGTACGCCCTCCCTGTGGGTCTACAATAACCTCTCCTCCGGCAGTTTCCGGAGAAAAGCGGCCAAAATTCAATTTGGAAGTTTCTGTGGCCGTTATGGCTGAAACAACTTCAGCAAACACCTGTGAGGTGACAGTTGCCTGAGCCTGAACCCTGATCCCTGTAACACCAAAAAATAGTGAAATAAGGATTGATATCAGGAGAATTTTTTTTATGGTCTTTTTCATAAGTTAAAATCAGATAAGGCCTTCTTCGATACAATAACTGAAAAGTTCGGAATTATCTTTCAATTCAAGTTTTTCAAGAATATTGTTATTAAATACGCTGATGGTCTCCGGGTCAATTAAGAGCTGTTTAGAGATCTTATTAACTGATTTGCCGCATGCCATTGCGGTCATAACCTGAAATTCTATCAGTAAAAGATTCTCATATAAGAATTTCCGGAATTGATTTCCCGAATCTGAATCAGTCTTTTCTGTCAGGGCAGGGCTTAAATAAAGTCCACCGTTTGCAACTCTTCTGATAGCTTTTACGAGTTCTTCAGGAATTTTTTCTTTATGCACAAAACCAGAAGCGCCTGCTTTCAGGGATTTTATTGCATAAGCCTCTTCCGATAGAACGCTCAGGATAAGGATGGGTAGTAAGGGATACAATTTCCTTAGTTCGGCAGAAACTTCAAGGCCATTCATTCCCGGCATTGAAATATCCAGAATCACAGCATCCAGATCATTTTTTTTAACAAGATCCAGGGCTTCTAATCCATCTGATGCCTCACAGATAACTTCCATATCTTCCTGGTCGGAAAGGGTCATTTTCAGACCACTCCTGATAAGCTTATGGTCATCTGCAATGAGGACCTTAATCATTTCGTTTCGTTTTTAGGGATGGAAAGAACCACACTCACTCCACTTGACTCATCAACACTGAAATGTAAATTCCCGCCAAATACTTTAACTCTTTCATGCAATCCAACGAAACGGATTGGATTCAATTCAAACAGATCGGTTTCATTTTGTCCACGCGCATCATCCAGGATTTCGATGACATAGGAATGTTGTTTGTCTGAGATCTTCACAGTAAGCATCGTGGTATTTGACTGACAAATAACATTGCTGATTGTTTCCTGGAATATTCTATAGACCTCAATACTGGAAACCTTATTAATTTCTATGCTTCGGGTTTCTTTTATTAAAACATATTTTAATCCCCGGGATGCTGCAAATTCCTTTAGAAACATTTCGATGGCAGGAACCAGGCCAAACTCGTCGAGGATACGTGGTCGTATATCCCTGGCGATTTTTTTAACCCCTTTCAAGGTACCGTCAATAATCCCGATCATTTCCGTTACCTGTTCCCGAAGCAAACTAACCTTTGCATCCGTGAGCGCACCATTCAAACCGTTGAAGATCCTATGGGCATAAATTTTTAACCCTGTCAGGCTTTGGCCAAGACTATCATGCAATTCACGGGAAAGATTTACTTTTTCTTCCTCCCGTACTTTTTGCAGATGGCTGGCAAATTGTTTAAACCGTTCTCTCGAACTCAGAAGGGATTCTTCTGTTTCAACTTTTTGCTTGCCTGTTTGGGTTTGTAACATGATTTCGTTGACTATGAGGTCGGAGAGTTTCTTATGACAACAAAAGGTCGCCAAAATACAACGCTTTGCCGTATAGGAAATCTATAAATTAGTTATAATTAACAGTAACACTAAAGGACCCGGTGTAGGGACCGGCAAGCTGGCTACCAGCTACGTTAAGAGTACCTCCAACATAGAAATCATCATCTCCACTACCATTAAGGGTTCTGGAAGTACCAGGGGCGTTAATGGTGAAGTCAGAGATGGTCATAGTACCGATTGCGACAGGGGTAAGTGGAAGTGTAACTGAATAGGCGCTGGAAGCGAGACCAGCGGCGGAAAATTTAGCTGCCGTCACGATACCGGTAACAATCGGGAGAGTTACACCACCGGAGGGCACACGGATGGGAGTTCCGGAAGTGGCGGGTAAAAGAACCGTTCCAAGGTTCGCGTTCACTGCAATGTTACCAAAAGCCATAGCAACGGAACTTCCAATGGATAGCGGAGTAATGATGGTTGCAGAGGTGTTAGCAGTACCGGTAGTACCTTGCGCAAAAGAAGAAGCCACAAATCCTGAAAAGAGGATGATGAGGACTAAGATTTTTTTCATGTTTTTCATTGTTGTTTGAATTTGTATTGGTTTATAATATTTTCCTATTGTTCTGTTTGATTGATGCGGCAAAATTGCGACTAATCGTGGAGGTAGGTTGTAAGACAAACGATCTTTATCCTGTAGGACAATGGATGAAAATGTTGTAGGTGTTTGTCCTACATAAATCAAGTCATTCAACCAATCCTTCTTTTATACAATAATTGGTAAGTTCTGAATTGTTTTTCATATCCATTTTTTCAAGTATCCTCGACCGGTAAGTACTCACTGTTTTAACGCTGATGCAAAGGGCGGCTCCGATCTCGGTGACTGTTTTCCCTGAAGCAATCAGGCACATGATCTGGAATTCCCTGAAGGACAGGTTCTCGTGAAGGATTTTTATGACGGGGTTTTTAACATCTCCGGCAAATTTTTCTGCCAGGGTGGAACTTACATAGAGTCCGCCACAAGCGACTTTTCTGATGGCTTTTACCAGTTCTTCCGTAATGGTTTCTTTATGAAGGAATCCATTGGCACCTGCCCTGAATGTTTTTGCAGCATATACGTCTTCAGAAAGAACGCTCATAATAAGTACCGGCAGGGAAGGATATAGGTTTCTGATCTGGACCAGTGCTTCAAGACCGCTCAAGCCGGGCATCGAAATATCGAGGATCACAACATCCACGGTATTTTTCTTTAGTAAATCCAGAACTTCAATACCGTTGGAAGCTTCGCAAATTACCTTCATATCGGATTGATCTGCAATTGTAAATTTCAGTCCTGTCCTTACAATAGGATGATCATCGGCAATGAGAATATTTATCATGTTTTATTTGTTTTTTTGGGGAAGGTTAACACGACTTTTGTGCCTTTACCTTCTACGCCGGTTATTTCCAGGTTACCGCCAAAGACCTGGGATCTTTCTTTCATGCCGAGCAAACCCAATGATTTAATCTTGGAAATATCAGTTTCTTTGATTCCGCACCCATTGTCTTCCACCTCAAGAATATATGAATTCATCTTTGCATTAACCCTGACGATGATCTTTGTCGCATTTGCATGTCGAATGATATTCGTACATGCTTCCTGGAAGATCCGGAATACTTCAATCGAATGAGCGGGATCCATTTCGACAGTATGGATCATTTTAATGAATTCATACTTAATGCTTGTTTGTTTCGTGATTTCCCGGATATGGGATTCAATTGCCGGGATGAGTCCAACCTCATCGAGGATAGGTGGCCTTAGGTCTTTTGCAATCTTTCTCACCTGCTGCATAATGCTATCAATAATCCCGAGTACTTCTTTGGCTTGGTTACGGACATTATCAAAATTTTTCCCTAAAAGTTCGGAGTTGAGTTTATTGGAAATATTGAAGGCATACATTTTTAATCCGGTAAGGCTTTGACCAAGGCTGTCGTGTAATTCTCTTGAGATATGTACTCTTTCTTCCTCGCGAACAGTTTGCAGGTGTTGTGCAAAATGTTTCAATTGTTCGTGCGAGTTTCTCAGAGATTCTTCGATCTCCATGCGTTCGGAGATGTCAGCAACAAGGGATACAATCCCAATCACATGACCTTTATGGTCGGTGATGGCTGTATCGTGCCATTCGCAGGTAATGGTCCGGCCGTCTTTTGTTTGATTTGCGTTAATGGTTGATATTCCCCCCTCCGCCCGCAGGATATCCCTCCACAATTTATTCCTTTCTTCCAGGTCTTCTTCCTTCACAAAAAGTTTTCCTATATGTTGTCCGATTGCCTCCTTGGCCGTAAATCCGAATATTCTTTCGGCAGAAGGATTCCACGATGTAATCATGAAGCTGGTATCGCACTCAATGAATCCGACAATGGTCTGTTCAACCATGAGTTCGAGCCGCTGTTGTGATTCAGCGATGATTTTTTTTGCAAGCTGACGTTCTGTAATATCAAGAAGGACAGTCAATACGCAGGGTTCTCCGCCAAGTTCAAAAACTTCAGCAGATAAGAGACAAATGCGATTATCTCCGTTCTTTATTTGGATCGTGATTTCCTGGTTTCGTACATGGCCCTTATTGGTCAGGTTGTGAATGATCATTTTTAAATCCTGGAGATCATGAAAAACGGGTAATTTCAGGAGTGAACGATCCTTGAGTTCCTCTTTGGTGAAACCGGTTTGCTCTTCAAACGATTCATTAACCTCAATGATTTGAGCGTTTTTTAAAGTAGTGATGCAAATAGGGACAGGGCTGTTATGAAATGCCTTGGAAAATTTCTCTTCTGATTTTAGTAATACTTCTGCTGCCTCTATAGCCAGCCGGAGTTTTTCTGCCTTTCTCCTTTCAGTGATGTCGCGGATAATGGATGCAACTCCGACAATTTCTCCCATCAGGTTCCGTATGGGAGATATGGTGAGGGAAACCTCAAATTCACTCCCATCTTTTTTCCTGCGTTTTGTTCTATAAAGTTTGATATGTTCACCATTCCTGATTTTTTCCACTAAAAGTGCTTCCTCTTCCTGGTCTTGATCGTTAATTAATATCGAAATGGGTTTACCGATAATTTCATATGAGGAATAGCCGAAAACATTTTCTGCTCCTTTATTCCAGCTTGAGATGATCCCATCCAGTGTCATTCCGATAATCGCATCATCGGATGATTCGACTATTGATGCCAGTTTCAGGGATGTTTCTTCTGTCCGTTTTAGTTCGGTAATATTCCTGAAAACACCAAAATTTCCGGTATGATTTCCTTCCCTGTCGACTTGCGGTGTTGCTGTTACCAGGAGGTTTCTAACTTCGCCCGCAGGTGTTATAATATCCACTTCGTAAGTAGATTTTACCAGCTGTGACCGCTTCTTTGTTTCTTCCAGGATCTTTTGGAATTGTTCCGGGACAATGAAATCCTTTAAATTCCGGTTTGCTAAACCACTGGGCGCGACTCCAAAAATTTGTTCAGCAACAGGGTTCGTCAGGATAAAATTCTCATCCTTATCGACGATGCCAATTCCTTCGCCATGGTTTTCAATAAACAGCCGGTAATTCTCCTTACTTTCTTTATATGCCCCATCCAACATTTTTTCCTGTGTCATATCCTTAAAAAAGAGACAATATCCTTCAATCTCGCCGTCGTTATTAAAGTATGGATTCCAGGATAAGACTACGTGGATTTCTTTGCCGGTTTTTGATCTCAAAATGGTCTTTAACTGATCAATCTTTTTGTATCCTGAATCTGAAAAAATATTTTTAAGTAAGGAGCGCTCTGCATGATCAATAAGAATAAGATACTTGCTTCCGGTCAGTTCATCTTTTGAAAACCCCGATAATCTGCATATAGATTGGTTTGCATAAGTAATCCTGCCACCTTTATCAAGAATGACAGCTCCGTCAATCATGCTTTCTACCATGAAGCTGAAAAGTTCAGGTTGCGCATTAACCCCACGATCAATTTCATGCACTGATCCGGTAGGTGTGGTTTTGGTTTTCATTTTTTCGGTAGTTGTATTTGTGGCGGTTTTTCCCCTTCGCCTGTTTTTTGTTGAACCTTTGGTGTTGTATCTTCAATCATGGGTTGGATGATAAATTCAAGTCCGTCGACCACATCTCCGTCCTTTGATTTTTTAATTGTAAAAGGGATCGAAGGAGGAGAAACTTTCATGTTCAACTTATGAAGCTGGTTTGTATCGATAGTTGCAAAATAGTTTCCCGGTGGAAGACCGAGGTAATTAAAGTAGCCATCCGGTTCTGTTACAGTTTTACCCCAAAGGGTTGAATCCCTGCTATAAAACCGCAGAATCACTCGTCCTTGTCCTTTTTGCCCGAGGTTCTCCTTTAAATAAACCATTCCTGCCACTTCTCCAACAACGGCAATAGGCACTTCAATTAATTTGAACGAGTTCGGGTCAATACTGACGACCATAACCGGGTTATGGATTTTCCATGCAATGTTGTCAAAGCTGGTACGCGTTATTTCCACGATATAATTGACATAGGGTTCAAGGTTGAAAACCCTGACCGCACTGTCCTTTTTATTTTGTTCAATTCGTCCGCCGGTCATACGAATATCCAACCCATAGACTTTTGGTTCATCCTTATCGCGATGGCCGTTGCAGTTGTAATCGAGGTAAGGAACTATGACAATTCCTCCACGGCCGACATTACTGCTGTTATTGGCTGAAAAATAATTTGTTTTGAAATCGAGGGACAATCCACCCCTTGCTGATTCCACAAGGGTTGTTACTTTGTTATTCTGACGTAAAAGGAATCCGGTTTGTGCAAAAGAAAAATCATACCGGATGCCAAATTGAGTGTTGCTGATATTGCTCGAAAAATTCCGTTCATAGGATGCATTTACGGAACCATTTCTGAAGATCCGTTTTTCCAGTTCGCATTTAACGGAGATGAACCGGTTAAGGTTGTAATCATATTGTACCTGTGGGGTCACTGTAAATCCCTTCGGAAGCCTGTATCCGAGAGAGAGATTGCTGTAAACAGTTGGTTTGGCAGGCCCTGAGAATAATGCATACGTAGTAAAATTCGTGCTTATACCGAAAAAACCGCCGGAAAGAAGAAACTCCGCAGTAGTATATTGTGAGATTGGGAGAATGATCTGATCGAGGGTTAATCGCATATAAGAAGAGAAATTCCTGCCGCGTACCGGATAGGAGAGGATTGCCTTGCGTTCTTCGAGGTAGTTGAAATTAATTGCAGTCTGTCCGGGAACGTATTTAATATAATTCAGGTCTATCTGAAAATTGGAACGAAGCCGGTAGCTCATGATACCTTTCCATCTAACGCCATAGGTGTATTCGCCTGTGATAAGCAGGCTTGAGGCAAGTCTCAATGAAAAGTTGAGAAACGGCATGGTATTACCGGATGTGACAGAAGAAAGATATTCGACACCACCACCGATCGTCAGCCTCCGGCTCAGTCCATAGTTCAGGTTAGCCTTTGCAAACCGGCTGCCTGCAGCATCTTCAACGACCCCTCCGCTGACAGTATATTCTACCTCTTTTGCGGGTAGGAAATTAAAAGGTATGCTGATGCTTTTTACGCTGGCCATTTCTTCTCCGTAAGGGCCATAAAATCTCAGCTTGACTTCAGTATTCCCGTAAACCATCGGGACCTCAAACTGAAAAAAACCGGAAGCATCGGCCTTTGTAAAATTTACAAGTGCATTGTTCACATACAATTCGACCGTCCATCCGGGTTTGGTATGATCTGCCAATGTATAAGTGCCGAATGAAAGCCGGTATGTTGTTGGAGTGTTGGTAACCTGTACACCAACAACAGGTGCATAGATCGAAGAAGTTGCCTGTGAACTAATCTTTCCGGCGATGGCTTGTTTGAGAAAATGAAAATCATTGTTGGCAAACCGCCACAGGTATTGTTGCTGACGCTCGGTAAATGGTTCGCTGGTGCTGTAATTCAGGAACACATTGGCTTCACCTCCGGCGATGATCCCTCCGAGGCCGAGGTTAACCCTCGTATCGGCCGGACCTTTGATTTGCTGCGTTCCAATAACAGACCAGTCGGTCATTCCAAAATGAAAAACCGGATATCCCCGTTTGATAATAGTATCTGCTTTCACCTTGCCTTTCAGCCTGTTCATGTTATTCCGGATCTGCTCAAGTCTTAATTCTTTGATCACCGGGAGTTCCAGTTGCGTAGTAAGATTTACGGTGAGACTGCGAAAGTTGAATTTACATTCCAACCCAAAAATGTCGCCGAAATAATTTATCCTCAGGTAAAGATCCGTTTCAGTACGAACCAGGTCGTTGGGTTTTAATTCATAAACTTTACCAAGATATGTGATCCTGGAATTCTGATAGTCGATAAAGTAAGAAGCTATTGGATTGATAAAAAAACCCGAAACAGTATCAAACCTCCCGGAAGGAGTATTTTTTATTTTAAGGACCTCGAACATATCTGTTACCGGTAAAAAGATTTCCTGGTTGCGAATTATTGCAGGAATTTCAATAGTCCCCAATTGCTGAATATTCATGAGTATGGAGATTTCTTCATAATCGTTTTCATTCTGGGCCTGAGCAGGAATTGCAGGCAGCAGAAAACAAAACAGCCAAACAGCCCCGCAACCCAACGGAAAAATTAATTTCTGCCAAAAAACCAGGTTAAAGAGATAGAAAAGATTACCAGTCAAGGGGGTTTTTCTTGTTAGTTGTTTCTATTCCATCTATCTATTCCTGGTTAAACGTCACTGAAAAAGTCCCGCTATATGCCCCCGGAGGATTGTGGCCCGTTGTTCCTATGGTCAGTGTTCCACCAATGCGAATCTGATTGCGGCTTGGTGGATTTGCTGTTGTTACAAATGGTGATTGTGGATCTGAACCCCCGATATGCATCGTAAGGGTACCCCCGTTACTACCGGCCAGGGTCGCATCAGGCCCAAAAGCTAACGATATGACTGTCCCGGGAAGAACTTCGATTTCAAAAATTGCCGGTAAGACATTGTAACCCAAGTTGACCAATAGTATGCTACCAGTTGCTGAACGAGATCCATTCGGATAAACAATCACGGTTCCGTAAGTCCCTTCCTGAATAAAAGCGCCAAAATTAATGTCCTGATAGTGAGAAACCTGCATGGGTCGCGGAGGATGAGGCTGACCAAATAATGGCAACTGACTCATCAGGAATACAAGGATTCCACAGAATGGAAAAATGAGATACTTATTTCTGTATGAGTTCATCCTGGTCATCATCATAAATTACTGATAAATACTTTTTTCAAATATATTCCTTTGGATGAAGAAAGCGAGATGACGTAAATTCCCGGTTTCAAATCCGTTTTTATTTGCTGAAAACCATTGATGAAAAGATCCTTATGATAAACCGGCTGACCAAGTATATTATAAAGCGACAAAGTGCCTTTTTCCCCGGGTTCAAGTCTCGTATAAACATAAAGTGTTCCTTCAAAACTGTATGCATAAAAATTTTCATTCGTACCAGGCTTATATTGAAAATCTTTAAGGCTGAATATCAGCGAAAACCTGTCTTCATAAAGACCGGATTTCAAATTGATCCGGGCATCTTTGTTTAACAAAAGGTTCTGACATAACCCGGATCTGGAATCGGAAAAATAAATGTAAAGGTTCGGGGGAAAGTTTTTTATTTCGCGAGTATGAAAGGAGATCCAGCCATCCTTCTCGGTTTTTAACCCAACGGGAATAACATTGATGCTATCGACAATAGCAGGCAAAGCATTGACGGATAGTTTCGACGCATCTGACGAAACCGAATAGATGTTAGGAACCAGCCAATCGGTGTTCATTAATTTTAATGCATCGTATTCCTTGTCGAACTTCCACGAAGCGGCGTCGTTAAAATAAACGACCATGGCATCTTCATTCCCCGGGCTATCTTCGAACCCGGCTGTAAATCTCAGTAACGGAATTTCTTCCGATGTGACTTTATGAAATGCCGGATTCAGGTCATTGATTCTTACCGGATTGGTAAATGTGAGAGAGCCGGTCTGCGGGTAAGAGTAAGACCCATCAGAAACGTGGACGAAAAAGCTCTGCATGGCAGGTATGATATTGCTGGCGCCTCCACCGCTTGATACCCCGCTGATGTAACTGTAATACGATCCCGTGTATTCACTCGTAACACCCGCATTAAAGTAGTAAATTGCATTATCAATGTTTAAACGGGTCCAACCGGATGAAGCATCCCAGTCGACGGGCGAGGGATAAGGATTACCAACGAGATTAAAACCTTGGGTATATTTCCTGTTATGATTCAATAAACTTAATGGCGCAAACGAACCGTTATTGACTACCCCTGTCATGTCGGCAGTTTTAGGAGCTAAAACCGATCCGAAATTTGCGGCATATCCTTGCAAGGGAACTAAAGGGTCAGTAGGTGTAATATACTTGACCCAGCCTGACTCGTATTTGGCAAAACCGGATGAGTCTATGTGGTTATCTTCATCATATCTATAAAAAGTTGGGAACGTGGCAGTAAGATCAATATCATCCGCGAACTCATTAACAGTCGCACCCTGGAATGGAGAACTAAAATATTTATAACCAAAAGCCGATGGGAGATAACGTTGCATTGCGACGTTTCCCAATACCTGGCCAGTTCCGGAACCATCAATCAAGGCTGTTTGGGCAGCAGTTGAAACAAGGGTTAAATTTTCTCCCGAAGAGAGATTTCCCGTTTCTGCTTTAAGGATTCCGGTAATGTTTAGAGGCCCCTCTAAGGTGACTCCGGACGCGTTGTTGACGGTGAGGTTTAGAAGCGTATTGGTACTAAAAGTACTGGCCGGGATAGTTTGGGCAGAGGATCCTTTCATCTCAATGGTTCCATTGGTTGCTGTGAATGTACCGTCGTTGGTGATGGTTCCCGCTATCTGTAGCGTGTTGCCGGAAACTGTCACGGAGGCGCCGGGGTCGATGGTTAAATTTTTGCACATTCCGTCAGAACCTGATGATAGGACAGGGTTTTTGTTGGTCACTCCGGCGGCGATGATGACATCTGATGTCAAAGAAGGCAATTGATTGCAATCCCAGTTTCCGGTTTTATTCCAATCTTTATTATCTGTAATGTCATAACCGCTCCAGGATCCTTCCAATTTGACATTTACCATGTATGTTGCCGTAGCTGTTATTGGAGTTAAAAAGGCAATTGTACTTGTAACTGTCATAGTTAGCGTAACTGTGTTGCCTCCATCTCCGATTGCTGGCGTATAAGTAGGAGTTAAAGTTGTTTCATTTGACAACGAACCGAATCCATTGTGCGTCCACAATATGGTTCCGTTTGATGAACTTGCTCCACTTACGGTGGCTGTTATATTTGAACAAATGGTCTGAGTTCCTCCCGCAGAAGCTGTCGGCAATGGATTGACATCTACAATATATGTTGCCGTAGCAGTTTGAGGAGAACATGCATTATTACTCGTAACAGTCAGGGTTAATGTTACTGCGTGGCCTGCATCTCCGGCTGCTGCCGTATAGGTTGGAGTTAAGGTAGTTGATCCGGCTGTTATCGAGCCTGCTCCATTGTGTGTCCACAAGATGGTTCCGTTTGATGAAGTTGCTCCACTCACGGTGGCTGTTGCATTTGAACAAATGGCCTGGCTACCTCCCGCCGAAGCTGTCGGCAACGGATTGACATTTATCGTTCTTATTACCTGCACAGAAGGACCATTACAACCACTGGCAGTCACCTGTATATTGACACTGCCTGTAAAGCCGTTTGCCCAGGTCATAACTCCTGTTGTAGCGCCAATGCTTCCGGCCGAGCCATTGCTCAGACTCCAGTTATAACCTGTATTGTTGGTCGCCGTTGTTGCATAGGTAGTTGTGGTTGTTCCATTGGTCAACTGGCATGTGGGCTCTGTTCCTGCAGATACTGTTATTGCTGTTGGCGTGCCCACGGTCGGAGTTACAGGCCAGGTTACGATCGTTGTGGGCCCGGTTGCACTACAACCATAACTGCCTGCCGAACGGCTTACACGGATCAGTACATTCCCGGTTGCACCTGTTGTGGTTATTGGATTTCCAGAGGAATAAGTGAACCAGTTAGTCCCGTTGTCAATGCTATATTCATATAAATCGGCAGCACCTGCTGAACCTCCTGAACCGGCAGTAATCGTGGCGCTTGGACTATATCCTACACAAATTGTTGTACCGCTCGCAGGAGTAGCCACATTTAACATGGGATTTACTGTTGCTGAACTTACCGGCCAGGTAACGATCGTCGTTGGTCCTGTTGCACTGCATCCATAGCTGCCTGCCGAACGGCTTACACGTATCAGTACATTCGTGGTTGCCCCGGTAGCATCGATTGTAGCCCCTGATGCATATGTTGTCCAGGCACCACCGTTGTTTATACTGTATTCATACAAATCTGCTGCACCAGCCGAACCGCCTGAACCTGCTGTAATGGTTGCACTCGGACCATTGTAGCCTGCACAAATTGCTGTACCGCTTGCAGGTGTAGCCACATTTAACGTGGGATTTACTGTTGCTGAACTTACCGGCCAGGTAACGATCGTTGTAGGTCCGGTACCGCTGCAGCCATAACTGCCGCCTGAACGGCTTACCCGTATCAGCACATTCGTGGTTGCCCCGGTAGCATCGATTGTAGCCCCTGAGGCATATGTTGTCCAGGCACCACCGTTGTTTATACTGTATTCATACAAATCTGCTGCACCAGCCGAACCGCCTGAGCCAGGTGTAATGGTTGCATTCGGACCGTTATAGCCTGCACATATTGCTGTACCGCTTGCAGGTGTCGCCACATTTAATGTAGGGGGTACAGGAGTTGCATAATAATTTACAGTAACCTGCGCCGAACTTGGAGTACAGGTCCCATTGCTGATGGTCCATTGGTATACATAGGTTCCGATTATACTGGCTGTGGCGGTTGATGAACCAGATGTCGGGGCGCTGAAAATTGTCGTTCCGGGACCGGAAACCTGGCTCCACAATCCTGTGCCATTCGTCGGGGTATTTCCGCCCAATGCAGCACTTACCAGCGTACCGCAAAGGTTTTGAGTCGATCCTACCGTTGCAGTAATTGGAGTTGCATAATAATTTACGGTAACCTGTGCCGAACTTGGAGTACAGGTCCCATTGCTGATGGTCCATTGATATACGTAAGTTCCATATGCAGAGG
>JADGPR010000121.1 GCA_017882335.1 Bacteroidales bacterium
TAACAATATTTGAGCAATGTTACAACCGAAAAGGACCAAATTCAGGAGAGCCCAGAAGGGAAGAATGAAAGGTAATGCACAAAGAGGCAACCAGCTGGCGTTCGGGTCATTTGGTATCAAAGCACTTGAGGAGAGCTGGATCACCGGAAGGCAGATCGAAGCTGCTCGTCAGGCCGTTACGCGTCATATGAAACGTGAAGGTCAGTTGTGGATAAGAATTTTCCCCGATAAACCTATTACGAAGAAACCTGCTGAGGTACGTATGGGTAAAGGAAAAGGAGCACCTGAGGGTTTTGTTGTTCCTATAACTCCGGGCAGGATTCTGCTTGAAGCTGAAGGTGTACCATATGAAGTTGCAAAAGAGGCACTTCGCCTTGGAGCTCAGAAACTTCCGATTACTACAAAATTTATTGTAAGACGCGATTACGGACAGGAATAAAAATCAGACAGAAATGAAAAATCCAATTTTCCTCCTGTTTATCCTGCCTTTCCTTATTAGCTCCTGTACAAATATCAAGGATAAACCCGATGCGTATGGTACTTTCGAGGCAACAGAAGTCACCGTTTCTTCCCAGGCGAATGGAAAGATCTTATGGTTGTCATTTGAAGAAGGACAGATCCTGGATTCAAACCAGATGGTTGGTCTCATCGACACTACCGACTTTTATCTGAAAAAAGAACAGATCATTGCCCAGCGGAATGCAACCGATGCCCAGAGAAATAATCTTGAAGCTCAGATCGCTGTGCAGGAACAGAATAAAGAAAATGCATTGGTTGATAAGACCCGACTGGAAAAGTTGTTCAAAGATGGCGCAGCTACCCGTAAACAAGTGGATGATATAAATGGCAACCTGAATTTGATCGATAAACAGATCGCTTCGATCCATTCGCAATACACCGTTTTACGCAGCCAGGTTGAAGCCCTCGGGAAACAAATCGATCAGATTAAAAGATCGATCAGTGATTCCCGGCTTGTGAATCCTATAAAAGGCACCGTTCTTATTAAATATGCAGAATCGGGAGAAATTGCAACCTATGGAAAACCGATTTACAAGATCGCAGATCTTACCGATATTTTTCTCCGTGTTTACGTGAGCGGGGCTCAATTACCCCATATCAAAATAGGGCAAACCATGGAAGTGAGATATGACAGGGATGAAAAAACCAATACAAAAACTGAGGGAGTGGTAAGCTGGATCTCGCAAAGCGCAGAATTCACTCCTAAAACCATTCAGACAAAAGAAGAGCGAATCAACCTTGTATATGCTGTGAAAGTGAAAGTTAAAAATGATGGAGGCATGAAAATCGGCATGCCCGGTGACATGAAAATAATTCCTGAAAAATAATGTTTTACCAATAATTTTTAAACCATGAAAAAGATCGTATCATTCATTTTAACGGTCCTTGTACTGACCGCCTTTGGAAACCTGAAATGCTATGCCCAGAAACATCATCCGGATGACATCGCCGGTAATTGGTTGAATGAAGAGAGAACAGCGAAAATCCAGATTTATAAAGAGGGCAATACCTATTCCGGGAAAATTGTCTGGCTGAAAGAACCCATTGATCCAGCTACAGGAAAACCCAAGAATGATAAACTGAACCCGGATGACAAGTTGAAAAATATTCCATTATTGGGATTGGGTATCCTTAAAAACTTTGTCTTTGACGGAGATGATGAATGGAACGGTGGTACCATTTATGATTCTAAAAACGGCAAAACCTATCGATGCTATATAAAATTTGAATCTCCTCTTATTTTGAAAATCCGGGGATATATCGGTATTTCCTTGCTGGGGAGGACAACACACTGGTTCAAAACCAACTGACCGGAAATCCCGGAATAAGCATATGGATCCGATTTCTATCGATGTCAGGAGCATCGTTAAAAAATACAGCGGCCTCCTTGCGCTTGATCATATTTCCTTTTCCGTTCCAAGGGGAGAGATCTTTGGTTTTATCGGTCCGGACGGTGCAGGCAAAACATCACTATTCAGAATACTTACGACGGTATTGATCCCTGATTCAGGACAAGCAACGGTAGAAGGGTTCGATGTGGTGAAGGATTATAAAAAGATCAGGAAGATCGTGGGTTATATGCCGGGAAGGTTCTCTTTATATATGGATTTAAGTGTAGAAGAAAACCTGGCGTTTTATGCCACGATCTTTGGTACTACGATAAAAGAAAACTACCACCTGGTAAAAGAGATCTACAGCCAGATCGAACCATTTAAGAGAAGAAGGGCCGGTAAACTATCAGGAGGGATGAAACAAAAGCTTGCTCTTTCGTGTGCTCTGATCCATAAGCCTGTTGTATTGTTCCTGGATGAACCGACCACCGGTGTGGATGCAGTTTCGAGAAAAGAATTCTGGGAAATGCTCAAAAGGTTAAAAGAGAGTGGTATTACTATCCTGGTATCCACACCATATATGGATGAAGCCGGCCTTTGTGACCGGATTGCCCTTATCCAGAACGGGCGGCTTATGAAGATCAGCACCCCTGCAGACGTTGTTTCCGAATTTCCTTTTGAGCTTTATGCAATCCAGTCACCTGATGTTTATCAGCTCCTGTCGGATCTGAAGGAATACCCGGGATCAATCAGCGTCACCGCCTTCGGTAAATCGGCTCATTTATCCTATCAAAAAGAAAAGATCGACCGAACTGCATTGATTGATTTTCTCGGAAAAAAAGGACACGGGTCTGTTGAAATTGAAAAAATCAATCCAACGATTGAGGATTGTTTTATGGATTTAATGTCAGCAACCTCACCCCCTGCCCCTCCCCTTAAGGAGAAGGGGTGAAGGGGATGAGGTGGTTGCTATAATTACCCATCGCTTGCGACGTTTGAATTAAAAATGGAACAGAATCCTGATAATATAATAACCGTCAAAAATCTTGTAAAGAGATTCGGCAGTTTTACAGCTAACGATCATCTTACATTCGAAGTCAGGAAAGGGGAGATATTCGGGTTTCTCGGCGCAAATGGCGCAGGAAAGACTACTACAATAAAAATCCTGTGCGGACTTTCCTACCCAACTTCAGGATATCTTAATGTCGCGGGTTTCGATATTTATACACAAAGGGAAAAGATCAAAAAAAATATTGGGTATATGAGCCAGAAGTTTTCCCTGTATGACGATCTTACCGTATTTGAGAATATCCGTTTCTATGCAGGAATCTATGGTCTTTCGAGAGCAGAGATCAATCTCCGCTCGGAGGTATTAATGAAAAAACTGAACCTGGACGGAGCAAGGGATAAGCTTATCAGGGATATTCCCCTGGGCTGGAAACAAAAACTTGCTTTTTCGGTGGCGATCATTCACGATCCGAAAATTGTCTTTCTCGATGAACCCACAGGGGGTGTAGACCCGATTACCCGAAGAAATTTCTGGAATCTTATTTACGAAACTGCCAGGAGCGGAATCACGGTTTTCGTTACCACCCACTATATGGATGAAGCAGAATATTGCGACCGGGTATCGA
>JADGPR010000075.1 GCA_017882335.1 Bacteroidales bacterium
CTGGATTGTGATGGTGACAATATTTGAGGCTGATGACTCGCACACGTTTCCTCCAAGGGTCGATACCCTGAACCTCCGGTATTGTGTTGTAGCAATCAAAGTCAGAGGGTCATATGAAATGCTTGTTGCCCCTGCGATAGTAGTCCAAGGACCGCCACCGGTGAAGCTTTCCCATCGGTAGGTGATCGTCCCGCTGCCGCCGCTGCCCGCATCGCCTGTCAGTATTGCAGGATCACCACCATTGCATAGGGTTTGGTCAGCAGCAATGGTACCAGATGTTATTTGAGTCTGAATGGTGACGGTAATGCAATTCGAGGTTGCTGTACATGGAATACCATTTAAGGTAGATGTGACAACCCGATGGTAATATGTGGTTTGAGTAAGGCCCGGCGGAGGGTCATATATGGAAGAAGTAGCTGTCGGTATATCTGTCCAGGGACCTGTGCATGCCGTTGTACTGCTCTGCCATTGATAGGAGAGTGTTCCGCTACCTGACGCAGGAGTGGTTATAGTAAAGGCAGCTGGGTCCCCTCCGCTGCAGATAGTTTGATTCGCGGCGACAACACCAGGTATGACTTCAGCCTGGACGGTGATAACAACTATATTGCTTGATACAGCGGTACCACATGAAGGAATACCGGCATCAGTCACAAGTATCCGATACCTGGTTGTGGAAGTTAATGCAAGAGGTGAGTAAGTAAGAGCCGTGGCCCCCGTAATATTATTCCAAGTTAATCCGTCAGGACTGCTTTGCCACTGGTAGGTGTAAGGCCCGGTACCGCCTGTCGCTGCCGTAGCAGTGAGGGCTGCTGGTAGTGTGTTGTAACAGATCGTCTGGTTGGATGAGGCAACAGGCGCAAGAAAAGCAGCACGAATAACAACCGTTATTGAAGAAGTAGCAGTACAGCCATTTTCATCTGTAACGACAACCATATATAAACCGGAATTTACAGATGTAGCGTTTGCGATACTAGGGTTTTGTAAATTCGAGGAGAACCCGTTCGGCCCTGTCCAAATGAATGTGTAATTTGGTATCCCTCCGGAAACAGTCGAAGATAGGTTTAATGTTGACCCGTCGCAGCTTGGACTATTTGAACTTGCACTGATAGTTAGAAGGGGCGGCTGGGTGATGATCACCGAAAGGGTTTCAGTAGAAGACAGTTTATCTGTCACTTCCACGTCATAAGTCCCGGCTACAAGTCCCGTCAGGTCCTGATTGTTTTCCTGACCAACAGGTACAACCCCGCCACCACTGGCCGTCCATACATAACTGTAAGGTTCAGTCCCGCCGGTGACTGTCAGGTCAATGCTACCGATTGCAAAGCCGTTGCACAGCAAGTTCACATGGGTCTCTGTCAGAACTATTGCAGATAGCTGTTTGGTGCCTTCTGCATATACGGAATGATGCAGGCTCAGCAATAAAAGTGTGCCTGCAACAATTGAGAAAATAAGCCTTCTTACTCCGTTTAGAAGGTATTTCATTGAAATCCGACTTTATTATTACACCTACCTATTAATTCCGTGGTGATTGCAAAGGACATGCCACTGAAAAAAATGAATTCTTTTCCAGATGTGTAATTGGCAGTAAATCAATTTAATACACCAATGGTTTATCAAACCAAGTGTCATTCTACGCGGAAGGAATTGTAAAAAGCAATCTTATATATAAAAAAATCGCACGAATGTGCGGAAAGGGTATTGCGGTTTCCCGTAATTCTCAAGGATATCCTTCCATATCACCTCTTTTCCCTACCTTTGCACTTTGAAACCCGATTTATATGCCCTTACGCTGTGGAATCATAGGACTTGCCAGTTCAGGAAAAACAACTTTATTCAATTGCATTTCGAATACCCGTGCAGATGTGCATAAGGCCTCCTTTTCAGGTTCAAAATCGAACCTCGGGGTCATGAATGTTCCGGATCAGCGGTTATTTGAGATCGACAAGTTGATTCATTCCGCAAAGATCGTCCACACCACCATCGAGATGGTAGATATCCCGGGCCTTTCCAAAGGAGGAAACCAGAATGAAGGCAATAAATTCCTTGCTGATATCCGTAATGTTGATGCACTGATCCATGTGCTTCGTTGTTTTGATGATCCGATGATGCCTCATATTGAAGGATCGGTTGATGCAGTGAGGGATAAAGAAATTGTCGACCTTGAACTTCAGATCCGGGATCTTGAATCGGTTGATAAGAAGATCGTGAAGGTTGAGAAGATGGCAAAGACCGGTGATAAAGATGCCCGGCATGCGCTGGAGGTCCTGAATATTTACAAGGATCATCTCGAGTCCTTCCAGTCTGCCAGAACAGCACCAGTTCATAAAGAGGATAAAAAACACATCGAAGACCTGTTCCTCTTGTCCGATAAACCGGTGATGTATGTGTGCAACGTGGACGAACGCTCCGCCACTTCGGGGAACGAATTTTCACAAAAATTCCTGGATTCTGTTAAAAATGAAAATACCGAAGTTTTAATTGTCGCTGGTAAATTGGAAGCCGAGATCGCCGAACTGGAAACTGCCGAAGACCGGAAGATCTTTCTTGCCGATGCCGGCTTAGCCGAACCCGGGGTGAACCGTCTGGTGCGTTCTGCATTTCACCTGCTTGACCTGCAGAACTTTTTTACTGCAGGCCCCAAGGAAGTCAGGGCATGGACCATTAAAAAAGGCATGACTGCCCCGCAGGCTGCCGGCGTGATTCACAGTGATCTGGAACGGGGATTCATCCGGGCCGAGGTTATGAAATATGAAGATTTTATCCGGCTAAAGACAGAACATGCCTGCCGGGAAGCCGGAAAACTCCTTATTGAAGGAAAAAATTATATCGTTGATGACGGAGATATTATGCACATACGTTTTAATGTTTGAAGAATGCAGGAATGCGGGAAAGCTGAATGCAGGAAAGCTGAATGAGGGAATTAAAGGTCAGAGGAACCCCGCAGGGGTGACATTATTCTAGAAAGGAAATAAAAAATACATTTGAACCCCGCAGGGGTGACATTATATTAAGGGTGACATTATTCCGGAATGGATACAGAAATTAAATCCATATTAAAAAAGGAAACGTTTTCTAAAGAAGATCTCGTTCGGCTGTTGAGTTGTAATGAGGAAGAGAGTAGGAAGATCTTTGAACGATCGAAAGCAGTGAAAGACGAACAGGTCGGAAAGAAGGTCTATTTCCGGGGGCTGATCGAGTACTCCAATTACTGTTCGAAGAACTGCCTTTATTGTGGCATCCGTGCCGGAAATAGCCGGTACATCCGGTACCAGATGCCCGATGAAGAAGTGCTGGAAGCCGCTAAATATGCCTTTGACCATAAATTTGCTTCCATCGTTATCCAATCGGGGGAACGAAACGACCGGAAATTCATCAATTCGATTGAAAGGCTGCTGAGGGAAATTCAACGGATATCGGAAGGCATGCTTCATGTCACACTTTCCCTTGGCGAGCAGACAGAAGAAACCTACCAAAGGTGGTTTGCAGCCGGCGCCCACCGGTATCTCCTTCGCATCGAGGTATCAAATCCTGAACTTTACAGGAAACTCCATCCCAACGATAAGCATCATGATTACAATAAACGGATTGAAGCACTCATAAGGCTCCGGAAAGTCGGGTACCAGATTGGCACGGGCGTGATGATCGGTCTGCCATTTCAAACCATCCCCGACCTTGCCGACGACCTGATCTTCTTCCGTGACTTCGATATCGATATGGCAGGAATGGGACCTTACATCGAACATAAAGACACCCCCTTATACCAGTTCCGGAAGGAATTACTTCCCTTGCGTGAACGGTTTCTTCTTTCCCTCAAGATGGTCGCCCTTCTGAGGATTATCATGAAAGACATCAACATTGCCGCCACCACAGCCATGCAGACGATTGATCCGCAGGGGCGTGAAAAAGCCTTGCTGGTCGGCGCGAATGTGATCATGCCCAACCTGACACCTGTAAATTACCGGCAGAATTACCTTCTCTACGAAAACAAACCCTGCCTGGATGAAGAAGCAGAAGAATGCAAGAGCTGCCTGGAAGCCAGGATTGCCCTTGCAGGAGATGAGATCGGGTATGGTGAGTGGGGAGATTCGCGGCACTTTAAACGCAGGCAGAATAGCTGATGAGCTGGCGAGCTGGTGAGTTGGCGAATTGGTGAGTAAGAAAATAACTGATAAACGAATAAAAACTAAACATTTAATGAACTCGCCAATTCACCAGCTCGCCAGTTCGCCAACTTATAACCATGACAGATAAAATCTTTGAAAACATCACCATCCTTGACGCTGGTTCTGAGGGGAAGGCCATCGCAAAAATCGGGGAACTTGTGATCTTTGTTCCGTTTGTCGTTCCGGGAGATGTGGTTGATATCCAGCTGGTCAGGAAGAAAAAATCGTATCTGGAAGGGAAAGCCATCCGGTTTCATAAATATTCTGAGAAACGGCAGGAAGCTTTCTGTGAACATTTCGGAACCTGCGGAGGTTGCCGCTGGCAGAACATGAAGTATGAAGATCAGCTTTTCTATAAACAAAAACAGGTTAAAGAAGCTATCCAGCGGATCGGGAAGATCGAAAATGCAAAGATCCTTCCAATACTCCCCTCCCCCGAGAGCATGTATTACCGGAATAAACTTGAATATTCATTTTCGAATCACCGTTGGCTGATACCTGGTGACAGAACAGAAAGCGGAAGGGTTGATGAAAATGGGATGAATGCACTAGGGTTCCATATTCCTCTGTTGTTCGACAAAGTCCTCGACATCAAACATTGTTATCTCCAGGCAGACCCGTCGAATGCAATTCGTCTGGAAGCCAGAAAATATGCAATGGAACGCAACCTCTCTTTTTATGATGTGAGGATATGGAAGGGATTCTTGCGTAACTTACTGATCCGGACAACCATGACCGGCAAGGTAATGGTCATATTTGTTTTCCGGACCGATGACAAGGAAGAAATCGAACAATTTCTGGATTACATGTTGGCAAAATTTTCGGAAATCACCTCCATGTATTATGTTATCAATGGAAAGAAGAATGATGTGATCACCGACCTTCCTTTCATTCATTACCATGGAAATCCTTACATCAATGAGAAGATAATCACTTTTAACAATGAAAAGGAGGTTGAATTTCACATCCGTCCTGCATCTTTCTTTCAGACCAATACAAAACAAGCATTTACTTTATACCGGAAAGCCGCAGAATTCGCCGGTTTCACAGGGAATGAAACCGTATATGATCTTTACTGTGGGATCGGTACCATTTCCAGTTTTATCGCAGGATCGGTAAAAAAAGTGATCGGGATCGAGTCGGTGCCATCTGCCGTGGATGATGCCAGGGAGAATGCACAGCAGAACGGGATCACCAATACTTCTTTTTTTTCCGGGGAAGCTGAAAAACTGCTCACTCCTGAATTTATTGAACAGCAAGGAAACCCTGACATCATTATTACTGATCCTCCGCGGGCAGGAATGCATGAGAAAGTGGTAAAGGCCATCCTGAATGCCGCCCCAGACAGGATCGTTTATGTGAGTTGTAATCCGGCTACCCAGGCCAGGGATATTGCTCTGATGAAAGAGCAGTATGATCTGATTGAATGCCAGCCGCTAGATATGTTCCCGCATACACAACATGTGGAAAATATTGCTTTGCTTGTGAAGAAAATCTCACTTACCTGATCAGTCCTTTGATCAGATTTGCCAGCGGCTCCAGGTCATCCACCGGTCCGTCGAATATATGATCCGCCTGAAGATAATAGGGTTCCCTTTCCTCCAGCTGGTTCCGGATAAACTGTTCGAGCTCTTCCACCGGAACATTCTTCAATAAGGGACGTTTCCTTTTGACACTTTTCAACCGGTTAGCAAGATCCGCTACATCCATCCGGATATAGATACTGACCCCATGCTTTTTAATAAACCGAATATTTTCTTCCGAACACGGCGTACCTCCACCGGTAGCGATAATCGTATCGTCGAGGAATTCCGTTTCCAGCAACAACTGATGTTCAATCTGCCGGAAAGCGGTATCCCCGTATTTATCGAAGAAGTCGACAATCCCGATCCGGTACCGCTCCTCGAAAACCTCATCCAGGTCAACAAATTTAAAGCCTGTCATGCCGGATAATTCCTTTCCCAGCTTTGATTTTCCCGATGCCATGTACCCGACCAGGTAGATCTTCATTATATTCAATTAAGGATTAAAATGAAAAGGAACATCCGTTTTTGAGCGAAATCTTATAAGGCGTAAATCCACCCATCGCAAATCAAACCGTGTTCCCAGCCCCTCAAAAAAGATATAGCCCAATTTCCTGACGAATATACAGAATTAGAGAGTATTCCCATATTTATTGACTGATTTTTCTTATTTTTGCACCCTAAATCAGGGAAATCCAGTTATGAATAAGAGTTTTGCAGCCATTATGATCCTTTGTGCCGGAATCATTGCATTTTATTTAACTTCCTGCAACAACAACAGGATCTCTTCCGATATTATTGAAAACCCAAACACGGCAGACGGAAAAGGAGACCTGTCGCAACTTCCTTCTTTCAAATTTGAAGAAGAATCGCATGATTTCGGGAAGATCTTGCAAGGGGAGACTGTGTCCTACCCTTTTAAATTCAAGAATGTCGGAAAATCCGACATGATCATCTCCGACGTAAGTACCTCCTGTGGCTGCACGGTTCCCTCTTTTCCCAAAACGCCCATTCATCCCGGGCAGGACGGTACCATCAAGGTTTCGTTCAACAGTGCCGGAAAGCGTGGTTTTCAGAATAAAAATATTGTTATCGTTGCTAATACGCAACCCAACACATTAATTCTTAGGATTAAAGCGGAAGTGACGATGTCGGGAAGCCAGAAGTAACAGGCGGACAGGCGTACGAGTAGAATCAAGAAGAACAATTTGTAATCAATAAATAATCAATAAATGTTAAACCGTTATTAAACCCTTTCAAGATGAACTTATTAAGCATTATTTTAATGGGACAGCCCGCTGGCGGAGCAACAGGTAGCAGCTCAAGCACCTGGTATTCTTTTCTTCCTTTGATTCTTATCGTAGTCGTTTTCTATCTTTTCTTTATCCGTCCGCAGATGAAACGGTCGAAAGATCAGAAAAAATTCAGGGAATCGCTTGACAAAGGCCAAAAGATCATCACCATCGGCGGGATCCATGGCAGGATTGTAGAAATCCAGGACACAACGGTGACCATTGAGGTTGAAGGCCAGGTTCGGTTGCGCGTGGAAAAATCTGCCATCGCCATCGATAACACACAAACCATTGAGAACAAATAAACTCAAGGTTTTCTAACCAAAACAACTTGGAACCTGAATTCATTGAATTTATCCGGAATGCCAGAAAAAGAAAAGTTGAAAAATTTCGAAATCAGCTTTCTGTTTTCCTGGTATGCCTGGTTATTTCCATTTTTCTCTGGATACTGGTTCATCTTTCAAAAGAATACTTCTATACTACCGAATACCGGTTAAATTACACACATGTGCCCTGGAACATGAAAATGGTGAATTGCTCTGATAGCATGCTCATCCTGACCATCCGTTTACAAGGGTATGAATTTTTTTCAGAACAGTTTTTCCGGAGAAGAAAACGGGAATGTGATGTCAGCCTGCGGGGAATGAAAATGAAGATCGGCGAGGATCAGGTCAATGGTTATTTGCTGACCCGTGGCATTGCAAAGACCATTGCAGAACAAACATCTTACCCCCTCGAAATCTTTTCCACGGCTCCGGATACCATTTTTTTTACTTTTGATAAGAAAGCCTTAAAGCGGATGCCTGCTTCAAAGGTAACAACCCTGACCGTAATCCATGAAAGAACCGATTCGGTTTCGAAACATCCCGACAGCATTCGCGGAAATGTATTCAAGTCGGAAATCAAACAATACGGACCCAACAAGAAGAAAGACGATAAGTGATGCTGAAGGTCGGACTGACAGGAAACATCGGTAGCGGAAAAAGTCTTGTCTCGGAGATATTTTCAATTTATGGAGTTCCGGTTTACCGTGCCGATCAGGAATCCAAAAAGTTTCTCAGTGATCCTATTGTCAAAGAGAAAATTTTAACCTTATTCGGAGAAAAAGTTTTATCCGTATCCGGAGAAATTGACCGTGGAGCATTGGCAACCATCGTCTTTTCAGATAAAAAAGCGCTTGCCACCCTTGATTCCATTCTTCACCCGATGGTCATTGATGATTTTACACATTGGTGTGAAGCGTTCAGTGAATTTCCATATATCATCCAGGAAGCTGCCATCATTTTTGAAAGTGGAGTTGCAAACCTATTCGACCGGATCATTCATGTGTCCTGTCCAAAAGAAATTGCCATCGAACGCGTCATGAAAAGAGACGGGATCGATGGCAATTCAGTATTACAGCGGATGCGCTTTCAGATGGAGGATGCTGAGAAGGCCAAGCTCTCGGATTTTGTTATTAATAACGATGGATCCGAAATGATTATTCCGCAGGTTCTCTCCATCCACCGGCAGTTATCAGAGATTGGCGCGAAGGGCAATGATTAGGTTGCGTCCCGGGTTGCTGATACCTGAAGCAAATTTCCTGTAGTTTTCATCCAGGATGTTTTCCATGCCGAGCTCAATGTTTACATGACGTTCGATCTGGTAACTCAGTTTCAGGTTTAGTGTGTACCATGAAGGCATGCCATACGCTGTGGCATATGTCTCATTATCTTCACCACTGTTGCTGTACTGGCTGATCCTTTTCCATCCGTTGTACATCACATAGAAATTTCCCTTGAACTTCTTCAATTCCAAACGAAACGAAGTCATACCATATACCGGGGGAATGTGATCCAATGACAACCCATCGGTTTCATTGTAACCATAGGTATAGGTCAGGTTGCTCAGGATTGAGAACGAATGGGTAACCTGGGCAAGCAGGTTTCCCTGTATCCCGCAAACATAAGCATTTCCTGCATTGACAGGAGCCAGTGTCTGGTACATGTGTCCATCAAGTAAAATCGAATCCTTGCCATTGTAAGGCTCTGCCGCAATCACATGTGCATCACGCAGCCAGGTGTAAAAGGCCGTGCCTTCCAGCCGTACTTTGCCAACGATGGTTTTAGCAACAGAAAATTCAACATTGTAAGCATATTCCGGCTTCAGATCAGGATTGGGAATGACGATGGTCTGACCGGTGACAACATTCAGTTTGGTGAGGTCATCGATGTTGGCTGCCCTGAAACCGGTTGAACCGACCAGTGAAAACTTCCAGTCGTACCCGGGTGTTGCAACGAGGCCCAGGTAGCCGTTTAAAGCCGAATTCTTTTGTGTAATATTCGGGTCAAACGGAATTTGCATGATTTTCACCATGGTATCCGAATAGGTGGCATTTAACGTTACATAGTTGAATCGGATCCCTTGTGAGAAGGCAAGGAATTTACTGATGTTCCAGTTATTGGACAGATAAGCCGACAGGTACATCATTTTTGCTTTATCGTCTGGATAACGTGTTGCGCGATCTTCTGTAATTGCACCGGTCTTGATGTTTTCATTATGCGCCTTTGAAATAACATCATTGTTTTCAAATTCAATCCCGTAGCGAAGGTTATCATTTTTACAGAGTTTCTTATTAAAATCGGCATTCACGGAAATCACACCCACTGTTTCGAGGTTATACTTCTTTTTTGAGCTGCCAAAATCGCGCTGGATGCGGTCTTCATGAATTTTCTGATATCCAATAATAACAGAAGCATGATCAAAGATCACGGCATTGAGATTATATTCAGCCTTCAACGATACCAGTAAACGGGATTGCGGTCCATAGTACCATTCGGCATAGCTCATCGTGCTGTCATTTTTCATTTCCATGAGACGATCGTAACGAGGAATATTACTGGAGTTTGAGTATTGCACATTCAGCAAATAACGGCTATGTTCACCTGGCTGGAATAACACCTTTCCCATAAAATTGTATTGTGAATAGGCTGATTGTTTCTGGATTTCAGGCTTGTTGTTCGCGACAGTGGAATCTTTCCCATTGATTCGTTCTGCATAAAATAAACGCTGCCCGAAAGTGCCATAGGCCGGGTTGCCCACTTTCCCTTCCCGCAGGTCACCAAAATCGCTATATGAAAAATTCAACAACACAGCCAGTTTTTTCCATCCCAGATTCAGGTTTATACCACCCGTTTTTTCCATATTTGCAGAGGAATAACGGCCGAGCAGGTTTCCGTGAATTTCAGTCTTCCCGGTGGCGGAAAGTTTAGGATCAGCAGTGATAAAATTGATCACTCCACCCAGGGCATCGCTACCGTATAGGGTAGATCCCGGGCCGTAAAGAATCTCCGTTGAAGCCAATCCGAAAGGATCAACAGTAATGGCGTTCTGAAGGTGCCCGGCACGGTATATCGCATTGTTCATACGGATTCCATCGACAACCAGTAGTACCTTGTTTGCTTCGAGGCCCCGGAGAACAGGACTTCCTCCACCGAGCTGGCTTTGCTGAACAAAAACTTCTCCCGATTGTTCCAGCATGGCAGTGGTAGTCTGAGGGTTGTTAAAAGCAACATCCTTTGCATTGATCGTCTCAATTTTATAAGGCAGGTCAGATTTTTTTTCTTCGGCCCTGTTTGCTGTAAAAATAAATTCATCAAGCTTAATGATGTTTTCTGTCAGGTAGATCCGGTTATTCTTATTCTCAAAAAAGGATTTTACAGTTCTGAATGACTGGAATCTCACGTGAGTGAAATAAAGGGAATCGCCGGCAGCGAATCCTGATAAATCGGCCATCCCAAGATCATTGGTGATCACAGCATGGGTCTTTGCGGCATTCGCAATGTTCACCTGGCCGATGGGCTGAAGGTCGGATTTATCCAAAACTTTCACCTGTTGTGCCTGGATCATACCTGTGAATATGCAAAAAAATATAAGAATAGATAATTTTTTCATTCTACTAAAATTTAATAGGTTAATATTCAATCCGCACCGGAATTACACCGGAAGGATATGGAAAAAATAACAAAAAATGGATTCAGGAAAGTTCCGGAGGAGGGCTCCAGGTGGAAAGAACAGAAGATGAAAGGGGTGTCTTAATATGAGGAAATTTCAGGTCGTCGGGAGTAATAAATTCGAGGTGCATCACCCCTTCAGGCAAGGCGATCTTCACCATGTGATCCCAAAGGTTTAACCGTTGCTTATTATGGTTAATTCGTTTTAAACCTGAATAGAGCTGTTCTTCTTTCGTATCCGGGATGCAAAAAATAAGTTTTGAATCACCCTTGTCAACTTCTCTGAACACATCATATAACCTTCCCTTGTATTCAATTTCCTTGTCATCAAGACGGTGAAATGATGGGTTTTTCTCACCCTTCTCAATTTGTAAGCAAATCAGGTTTGTTGCGCTTCCCGAGATCCGGGCACTCATTTCCTTTCGCACAATCAGTTTATCCAATTCAAAGAGAATATAATATCCCATTGAATTGAAAAGAATAAAGAACAAAAGCGAAAGAGCAAATACCTTTTTCAAACGGATTTTTTTGCAAATTGAGGGCAAAGATAAAGAAATTGATATATATCTGTTTGAGGATTCCGATTTCCTGTAAATTTACCGCAGAAATTGATGACCATGGAACTACTTAAAATTTCTGCCGTCTCGTATCTCAATACATTTCCTTTTGTTTATGGGATCCAGCGATCGGGAGTATTAAAAAATTACCGGCTCGACCTTGATATCCCCTCCCTCTGCGCCGAAAAACTGAAAAACGGGGTGGTAGACGTTGCCTTAATCCCTGTGGGTGCGCTCAATGACCTTGCCTCTTATGAATTTGTAACCGATTTCTGCATCGGTGCAGTGAATACCGTGAAAACCGTATTGTTGCTCAGCCATAAGCCCTTGTCTGAGATCCGGGAAATAGGGTTGGACTACGATTCAAGGACTTCTGTCCAACTGGTCAAAGTGCTCGCAAAACATCACTGGAAAATTGACCCCATGTGGAAGAACCTCATGCCGGGACAGGCATCGCAGGATCACGGGGTGGAAGCTATTGTTGCCATCGGCGATAAAACTTTCGACCTGGTTAAGAAATATCCTTATTGTTATGATCTTGCTGAAGAATGGATCAGGTTTACTTCCCTGCCTTTTGTTTTCGCAGCATGGGTGACAACCAAAAAACTTTCAGAATCTTTGCAAACTGAATTGAACCGGGCGCTGGAGTATGGTGTAGGCCACATCAAAGAAACCCTCGAGTTCTTCAAAGACAAGTTGCCTGCAGGAGAAGATTGCCAATCCTACCTGGAACAAAATATCTCTTATTCCTTTGATGAAAGTAAGAAAGAAGGCCTACGGTTGTTTCTGAAGTATCTACAGGAATAATGACAATTCCTTTAACAGTAAAGTCGCGAAAACGCTAAGTACGCCAAGAAAACAATAAATCGCCTGCCTGCCTGTGCGCGTTAGCCACTATTTTTATAATCGTATCATGATAGAACTACAGACACCATCAGACGAACTTGTTGAAAAGTACATTGACAAATTTAATAATGATGAAAGATATTATCCAGCAGACCAAGCAATCATTAACCTTTTTAGTGCATTTCCGGAAAATAAAAAGATTGAGGATATATTGTTGAAAATTAGTGTTATCAATGATCTATACAGCACTAATATTCTAGGAACATTTTTAATGGCTAAACACATTCAAAAACTCCAGATTGACGAAAAATTAACGGTAGGAGACCCACTGCTTGTAAACAGGATTTCATCAGGGCATGGTATTAAGTCAAAGAAAAGTAATAAGGAAATCAATTTTTATTCATTTGCTACAAAATACTGTAATTGGCACAATCGCGAAAGTTATGCTATTTATGATAGTTTTGTAGAAAAAGTATTACTTGCATATAACCATAGGGATTCATTTTCAAATTTTACCAAGTTAGACCTTAAGGATTTTGTAATGTTTAAAAGAATTATTTATGATTTTATAAAATTCAAAG
>JADGPR010000122.1 GCA_017882335.1 Bacteroidales bacterium
CGGCCGGCGGCTACCTGCGCGATTGCGACGCCGCCTTGGCCGAACTCCGTCCCGCCCGGAAACTTCCCAAGATTGTCAACACCGGCATCAGCGGCCAGAAGGCCGAGGATCTGGTCAAACGGTTTCAGCAGGACGTTGTGGACCGCAAGCCGGCCGTCATCCTGGACCTTCAGCAACCTGTTCAATGGCCAGTGGTCGGCCAGCCTGTTCATGTCCTTTGATCAGGTGGCCATTGATTCGGTTTGCCTGGATTTTCTTTATGGGGAGTTCGGCTCCAGATTAGGCCAGCAGACCGCTACGCAGGCGCCGACCTCGCCGCGATGCGATCAATACCTGCATGAAGCCGCCCTGGCGGACCACCCGCCTTCCGGCACGGTTTACCGACCCGACGGCGTCCGCTTGAGCAGCCTGGGAGTGCATGAGCACTGGAATAATCCTGATATGAAACAGTATTCCAGAAACCTTGGTTTTGACAAAGGGATTGAACTGGTATCTATTCCGGATACTCTGGTGAAAAGAAATATATTGAAATAAAGTAGAAATAATTTGAAATAGATTGATAGATAACCTCAAATAATCTGACATGAAAGACAACCGAAGAGATTTTCTCAAGAAAAGTGCTACCCTGGCAGCTGCCATTTCTATTGGTGGTATTGCAACAGCAGTTCCAACTCCATTCGGGAATAAAAAGAAGGCAATTAAAAAAAGAGAATACAAGAAAGATGCCGGAATGAAATTTTCCTATCTTATGGGCCCTGCCTCACCCAAAGTACCTTTTGCAAAAGAATTGGGAGTTCTTCACGTTGTTTCAGGTGTAGAAAGACTCCAGGGCGCAAAAGCTTGGGATCCTGAGGCAATTACAGCTACAAAGGCAATATGGGACAAAATAGGGATAAAATGGACCGTTGTGGAAGGACCTCCTTCACTTGGTACCCAAACAAAACTTGGTCTGGCAGGAAGAGATGAAGAGATTTCAAATTTCATAACTTTCATGAAAAACCTTAAGAAATACGGTGATGTTGATATTATCTGCTACAACTGGATGCCTGTAATCAGCTGGGCACGTACTGATCAGGAAGGACTTGGTCGAGGAGGAGCTTTAATGCTTGCTTTTGATTATGAAGCTATGAAAGGGAAACCATTAACCCAGTATGGGGAAATTTCAAAAGAACTTCTCTGGAAGAACCTTGAATACTTTCTGAAAGCCGTTGTTCCGGAAGCTGAGAAAATAGACATGAATCTCTCCTTGCACCCTGATGACCCTCAGGTAGATGTAATACAAGGTATTTCTCGTATAATGAATACCGTCGAAAGTTTTGATCGTGCAATGGCTATCTCACCAAGTAAATTTAATGGCGTTACAATGTGTCAGGGGAACTTTTCACTAATGGGTGCTGATATACCTGCTCTGGTAAGAAGATGGGGAAAAGATAAAATAAGTTTTGTCCATTTCAGAAATGTTCAGGACCTCAGCGGAGTTATTCCCAGCACTAAATTTACTGAAACATTCCATGATGAAGGGCAGATTGACATGTATGAAGCCATGAAAGCTTACTATGAGATCGGATTTGAAGGTCCTCTGAGACCTGATCACGTACCGGTAATGTCCACAGAAATTGAAAATCCTAAAATGAGAGGAGGATATACAACCTTAGGAAACCTGTTTGCTACAGGTTACATTCGCGGACTTGCAGAATCGGTAGCTAAAGAAGCCTGCAAAGCATAGTCTTATACAAGGCTGGATAACGGGGGGTGAGCAAGCACCAGCCATCTTTGGTCCTTTAATGAATGTAACCGGTTCAGCTCTTGCTAGCTGGTGGCGGAGTAAACCTCCCAAAGAAGAAAATACAAACCCTGAAATTGAGCCGGAAGAGTAAGACCATAAATTATTTTCATCAGATATAATAACCAGACATTTTATTTACATGGATTTATTACAATTTATTTTGTCTTAATCAAATAATAAAAAAGATATTATGAGTAAGAAACTTTACGACTACGGAATGATAGGATTAGGAACAATGGGTCGCAACCTTGTGTATAACATATGCGACCATGGATATACTGTGGCAGGTTTCGATAAGGACCTTTCCAAAGTGGAAACGCTGGAGCAGGATAAGGGTAATTATGATCTTTGCGGTACACATAGTATTATAGAATTTACAGATACGCTGAAAAAGCCTCGTGTGATACTTCTGCTCGTGCCAGCCGGATCTATAGTGGACTCAGTGATTAATAAGCTAAAACCAGGGATGTCAAAGGATGATATGATAATCGATTGCGGTAATTCTCATTATACAGACACAAATCTACGCATTAAAAAACTGGAAAAAGAAAAAATACATTTCATGGGTGTAGGTATATCGGGAGGCGAATTCGGTGCACGCAATGGTCCAAGCATCATGCCCGGAGGATCAAAAAAAGCATATGAGAGAGTGGCGCCACTATTTCAAGCCATTTCTGCAAAAGCAAATGGAGAGCCATGTGTAGCTTACCTTGGTCCGGACTCAGCCGGGCATTACGTAAAAATGGTACATAATGGCATTGAATATGCATTAATGCAACTCATTGCAGAAAGCTACCAGTTACTCAAACAGGCAGCTGAAATGAGCAATGATGAGCTGCATGATATCTTCTTAAAATGGAATAATGGATCACTTAAATCATATCTTGTATCAATCACAGCAGATATATTTAAACAGAAAGATAACCTGACAGAAAATTGCCTTATCGATATGATCCTTGACAGTGCTCATCAAAAAGGCACAGGTGCATGGACAACGGAAGATGCGATGGCACTTCAGGTGCCGGTTCCTGTGATTGACGTTGCTGTTTCGATGCGGAATATTTCGATTTTAAAAGAGGAACGCCTTGTTGCACAAAAGCAATTACATGGGCCCGATAATAAGTTAAATATTGACAAAAATGAACTGGTCGATTCACTTGAGAACGCGCTTTATTTTTCAATAATCACAGTTTTTGCACAGGGTATGGCGCTGCTTAAAAGTGCTTCAGATGCCTACCATTATGATCTTAAACCCGGAGATATTGCCGGCATATGGAGGGAAGGCTGTATCATCAGGGCCTCAGTGCTGGATGATATTATGGCTGCAGTTACTGAGCAGCCTTTATTATCCAACCTAATGCTCAGCGGAGTTTTTAAAGAAAAACTGGCCATGTTACAGAAAAATGCACGAAAAATTGTAAAAACCGGTATTGACACAGGAATACCCTTACCTGCATTTATGGCTTCATTATCTTATTACGACAGCTATCGGAGTGGCTGGCTTCCTGATAATCTCTTGCAGGCGCAGCGTGATTATTTCGGAGCCCATACATATGAGAGGACTGACAGAAAGGGCACATTTCATACCGAATGGAATCAAAAACAGCATTAGAAATGGATACAACTGAAAATCTAAATACAACTATTATTGTCATTTTTGGAGCCGGTGGAGATCTTACACAT
>JADGPR010000076.1 GCA_017882335.1 Bacteroidales bacterium
ATCCAGCTCCATACGGTTAGGGAATTCTTTTTTCTCCCAAAGATTCTGATCCCAGCCCCTGCCTACGATCCATTTACCAGGATAAGTATCCTTTTGTTTTATGAGAAGGTCGATGATCTCACGAAACGACCGGATACCGGTCAGATCCAGTTCCTGGAGGCTGAGTGCATAACCAAAAAAATGGCAGTGGGCATCAATAAACCCGGGATAAACATCTTTCCCTTTGGCATCAATAAGCGAATCGGATTCATAATGCTTAAGGATTTGTTCGGTAGTGCCAATGGCTGAAAACAACCCATTTTTCACGGCAAAAGCTTCCGCGTAATTGAATTTCTGATCCACAGTGCAGACTTTCCCGTTGATCAGGATAAGATCGGCTTTCATTTTTCCTTGGGCATTAGATCCTGAATATATGGCAGTTAGAAATAATACAAGGCTGATTATTTTTTTCATTGGGATAAATTCAGAAGTTTTTAAACTGCAAATAAAAACATTTTTTAAATATTTGTGGTAAAATTAAAATCATTTCTTATTTTTGTAGAACTTAAACCAAAATATATAATGAAATATAAGACCTTCACACCGAGGTTTTTTGTTGCTCTTTCAGTAATTATTGTTGCAGCAGTGCTGCGTCTGTTACCCCATTGGCCGAACTTGACCCCGATTGCGGCGATGGCATTGTTTGCAGGGACCTATATTGATAAAAAGCAATATGCTTTTGTTATTCCAATCGCCGCAATGTTTGCGAGCGATCTCATTATTGGTCTTCATGCAAATATGCTTGCCGTATATGTGGGTTTTGCCGTTACCGTTTTAATTGGGATGGCTATCCGGAAACGAGTGAATGTAGGAAGTGTGATGTTGGCTTCGCTGATATCTGCAGTGGTCTTTTTCCTGATCACAAACTTCTCCGCATGGCTCGTTGACCGTTTGTATCCGCACCCAATGTACCCACAAACCTTCGCCGGTTTGCTCGAGTGTTACGGCATGGGCCTGGCATTTTTCCGGGATATCACCCAGGGATTATCATTTTTCCTGAATGATGTTCTCGGAACTGTATTTTACAGCGCAGTATTTTATGGTGCATTCTACCTTACTGAAATGCGTTTCCCCGTTTTGGACAAGACGAGACTTTAATTAAACAAAGCCCGCCTGACCAGGTAACCGGATCGTATTCCGAGGAACAATTTAGTACCTCTTTTAATTTTTTATTCTCTATTGCAGCGTTTTGCAGGAGCCCAGTAGGTATGGTTTCATGCTTGCAAAATGAATTTGATTCTCTTCATCCTCATTACTCGTCCCTGATAAAAAATTTGGTATTTTTGTAGCATACAATCCTGAAAACAATCGGGAGATAAGCTAATAAATCATAATTCGTAAATCGTACTTCGTAATTCGTAATTTGTGTTGTGTCTGACTTGATACATTTGTTACCGGATGCTGTTGCGAACCAGATTGCTGCAGGGGAAGTGGTTCAACGGCCTGCTTCAGCAGTGAAGGAATTGCTCGAAAATGCTGTCGATGCAGGAGCCACACACATCAAACTGATCATCAGGGATGCAGGAAAAACCCTGATCCAGGTGATCGATAATGGTTGCGGACTGTCGGAACGGGATGCCCGCATGTGCTTTGAACGCCATGCCACCTCGAAAATCCAGACCGCCAACGACCTTATGGCTATCCATACACTCGGATTCAGGGGAGAAGCGCTCGCATCCATCGCATCCATCGCCCAGGTCGAATTAAAATCAAAGCGCATCGATGATGAGGTTGGCACCAGCATCATCATTGAAGGATCGGAATTCAAAAGCCAGTCGCCTATAAGTACACCTGAAGGAACCAGCATTTCCGTAAAGAACCTGTTTTTCAATGTTCCCGCTCGCAGGAATTTTCTCAAATCCAATACCCTTGAACTGAAATACATTGTAGAAGAGTTTCTTCGTGTCGCCCTCGTGAACCCTGAGATCGCATTTACCCTGTATAACCAGGACCGGATCCTGCACCAGGTACCGGCATCAAATCTGAAACAAAGACTGGTCGCATTGCTCGGCAATGCCTATAATCAGCGATTGATCCCTGTCAACCAGGAATCCGGGATCGTGAACATCCAGGGATTTATCGGGAAACCTGAATTTGCAAAAAAAACAAGAGGAGAACAGTATTTCTTCACCAACGGACGCTTTATTAAGAATCCTTACCTGCATCATGCCATTGAAAATGCATTTCAACAGCTGATCCCGAAAGATTCATTTCCGACTTATTTCATCTATCTTACCGTCGATCCCAAGACCATCGATGTGAACATTCATCCGACCAAGACCGAAGTCAATTTCCAGGATATCAAAAGTATCTATGCAATCCTTCATTCTTCGATCCGTCAATCCATCGGGAAATTCAACCTTACGCCATCCCTCGATTTCGAAACGGAACCCAGCATGGATATTCCTCCGCTGCCCAAAGATGCAGAGGTCAAACAGCCTGTCATCACCGTCGATCCTGAATATAACCCGTTTGAAAAAAAAGTAAGACCCCAGTTTGAGATTCCACTGCCACCCAGAGGAAAAGGAAACGAAGAACAATGGAAACCCCTGTATGATCCTTTGAAGGATGTTCATTTCAAACCGGAAACGCTATCACAAGAAGGACAAGGCACTCAACATATCCTTGCCGACTGGGATAAGGATGCTTCATTGAAAAAGCACTTCCGCTCTTTCCAGGCACAGAACCGCTATATCATCAGTACAACACAAAGCGGTATCGTCATCCTTGATCCGCAGAAAGCCCGGGAACGGATCATTTATGAACGGCTGCTGTCTTCATTTGAGAATAACCTGCCTTCAATGCAGCACCAGCTTCATCCTCAAACAATACTTCTTTCACCGGAAGATTTTGAGATGACCATGGAGATGATCGATGTTTTCGGGAAAGCAGGTTTTGGAATCCGGGAATTCGGAAAGAATACTATTCTTGTGGAAGCCATCCCGGCCGATTGTGTGGAAGAAAATATTACCGACCTTTTTGAGAGCATTCTTGAAGGATTGAAATCGGGCACCGATGACGGGAAGACCAAGCTACAGGTCAGGATTGCCAAGTCCCTGGCGAAAAGCATGGCCATTTTCCGGAAATCGAGACTTGAGACGGAAGAGATGGAAGGTATGATAGAACAACTTTTTGCCTGTAAGATTCCGGATCTGACGCCCGACGGGAATCCGACCATGATCTTCATCAGTTTCGAGGACCTGAATAAAAAATTTAAATAAGGAGTGAATACATGAGCGACCAGCAATACAGCCCCACCGGTTTTACCCTTCTTCCCCCTGTTGTTAAAAACCTGCTGATCATCAACGGCTTGTTTTTCCTGGCAACGATCTCTTTGAGCAAATACGGGATCGACCTGGAAAAAATGTTCGGGCTTTATTACATCAAATCTTCGCATTTTCAACCATACCAGTTCGTGACCTACATGTTCGTCCATGCAAATTTCGGTCATGTTTTTTTTAATTTGTTTGCCTTATGGATGTTCGGATACCTGCTTGAAAATTACTGGGGTTCAAAACGATTCCTGATATTTTATATCTTCTGCGGGATCGGGGCTGCAATCACCCAGACCTTTGTACACTGGCTGGATTACTCATCCATCCAGTCTGCTGCAGACCTTTATCTGCATAACCCTTCTCCGGATACATTCATCGGGTTTGTTAAAGCACATTTCCCCCAATATTCCGAATCCTTAATGAATTTCACCAATGTCTGGCAGCAGCATTCGAATGATCAGAAGCTGATAAACGAATCTTTTGTCTATGTCCAGCAACTGAAAGACCTTTATCTGGCGGTTCCGACCGTTGGAGCATCTGGTGCGATATACGGGATCCTGCTCGCTTTTGGTATGATGTTCCCCAATATGCTGATCTATCTTTATTTTTTAGTCCCGATCAAAGCAAAGTGGGCTGTTATCGGCTTCGGTGCCCTCGAACTTTTTTCAGGCCTCCGGAATAACCCTACCGACAATGTTGCTCATTTTGCACACCTCGGGGGAATGCTCTTTGGACTGTTGTTAATACTATATTGGAAAAAAAGACCATTCTCCGGATAAACAGGTTATTTCATGATGAACTATTCACGTAATCTGTCAGACGAAATAAAGCGCTTTTTCAGGGGTGGCTCCGTGATTGCCATCCTCATCCTGATCAATGTTGGGGTCTGGATCCTTACGAAAGCCGTCTATGTTATTTTTTTTCTTTACAACCACCCGGATGTAACACTTGCCGACACCTGGATCCTTCATTATTTTGCCTTACCGGCCTTAACCGGTGAACTTGTATCCCGGCCATGGACGCTGGTTACATACATGTTCCTCCACATCGATTTCTGGCACATCCTCTTCAATATGCTCTGGTTGTTCTGGTTCGGCAGGATATTCATGGAATACCTTACCTCACGGCAACTGCTTTTCACCTATCTGGCAGGAGGGCTGGCGGGGGGATTGCTATATATCCTTGCGTTTAATATCTTTCCTGTTTTTCAGAATACCATTGAAGCCAGTGTCGCACTCGGGGCTTCAGCATCGGTGATGGCGATTGTGACGGCGATCTCATTTTTTGTTCCGAACTATACGATCCAGCTGCTTTTCATTGGCAGGATACGGATACTGTACCTTGCAATCATTCTGTTCGTCTTTGATTTTTTTGCCATTCCGACGGGAAATGCCGGGGGGCATATTGCACATATCGGAGGTGCTTTTTTTGGATATTTCTTTTCTCTCTGGATGAGGAAAACGAGCTATGCTTACTCATCGGGGGTATTTACATCCCTGCTGAAAAAAGCTGGCAGACTTTTCAGGTCCGGGCCAAGAGTTTCCTCTTCTCCACCCTATTCAGGCAGGCCTAAAACCAACGAGGATTATAATGCTGAAAAGAATTCACATCAGAAAAGGATCGATGCCATTCTTGAAAAGATTTCAAGGGGAGGCTACGATAGCCTGACAAAAGAAGAAAAAAATTTTCTATTCCGGTCATCCGGCAAAAATAGTTGATCATGACAGCGAAGAAAAAAGGGAAAGGCCATAAATTCCTGAGGAGACTGATGCTGATGCTGAACATCCTCGCGGTGATTGCGCTTCTTTGCGCTTATGCTGCAGCCTATATCAGTCCTGTGCATTACTGGTTCTTCGCCTTCTTCGGCCTTGCCTATCCATACCTCTTGATGCTCAACTTACTTTTTGTCCTGGTCTGGCTCTTGTTCTGGAAACGATTCATCTGGATTTCCATCATCGTCATATTATTGGGATTTAACCAAATCCTTTCAATCCTGCAATACCGGAAACCGTCATCCCAAAATGTCCCGGCCGGTAGCATGAAAATACTGTCATACAACGTCCATAGCCTTTATGAGATCCATAAATCAAAAGGAAAAGGAAGGATGCTTTCGAAAGTGACCGATTTCCTTGTTCAGCAGAATCCCGATATCCTTTGTATCCAGGAATTTTTCCTGAGAAACGAGGACAGCCTGAAAGTTTTAAAGAAATTCACCGGTGGACTACACACCAATTATTATTCCCTTAAGAATTATGAGGAAATAAGGGACAATCGGAAGATCTTCGCCATCGCGACTTTTTCCCGCTATCCCATAACAGGAACGGGACACCTCCGGATAAACAACCGTAATATATTCGCGATTTATACCGACCTGGCCATGGGCAGGGACACCATTCGTGTGTACAACATCCACCTTGAATCCATACGTTTTGGGAAGAATGATTATTCATTTTATGCCCAGCTTACCGACCAGGCAAAGGAACCGGATGACAATTTCGATCTCGGTGAAGGTTTTTTCAAGATTTTTTCAAAATTGAAGAAGGCCTTCGTGCTTCGTGCAAACCAGGTGGATGTGCTGAAAGAAAATATTAACCGCTCACCATATCCGGTCATCATCTGCGGTGACTTTAACGATACGCCTGCCTCTTATACCTATCACAAGATGACTTCAGGTTTTCATGATTCCTTCCGTAATGCTGGAACAGGTTTCCTTGGCAGCACTTATGCCGGTAACTTTCCATCCTTCAGGATCGATTACATTCTTTATGACGACGCTTTTACCGCCAGTAATTACAGCAAGAACAGTATCGATTTATCGGATCATTATCCTGTACGGGTCTTTTTAAAGAAAACAAGGTAAAATCTAAATTCAATGCAAGAATTTAGAATGCAGGAATGCAGAATTACGGAATAAAAAATAAAAAATACCTCTGAATCCCGTAGGGGTGACATTATTCTAGGGGTGACATTATTCTAGCAAAAACATGGAGTTCAACCTGACATCCGAGTTCAAGCCGACAGGCGACCAGCCTGAAGCAATACGGCAGCTGGTGGAAGGCGTTGAACGTGGTGATCCTGCACAGGTTTTGCTGGGCGTAACCGGGTCGGGTAAGACCTTTACCATCGCCAATGTCCTCCAGCAGGTCAAACGCCCAGCATTGGTCCTGAGCCACAACAAAACACTGGCTGCACAGTTGTATGGGGAATTCAAGCAGTTCTTTCCGGATAATGCTGTGGAATTCTTTGTTTCGTATTATGATTATTATCAGCCGGAAGCCTATATCCCGGTAACCAATACCTATATTGAAAAAGATCTTTCAATCAATGAGGAGATTGAGAAACTTCGGCTCAGCGCCTCTTCTTCCTTGCTTTCAGGACGGCGGGATGTGATAGTAGTATCTTCGGTTTCCTGCATCTATGGTATCGGTAACCCGGATGATTTCGCAGAAAATATAATACGGTTCAAGGTAAAGGAAAAGATCAGCAGAAATAAATTCCTTCATGCCCTCGTGAACAGTTTGTATTCACGTACAGAAACTGATTTTACCCGGGGAAGATTTCGGGTGAAAGGCGATACGGTCGATATCTTTCCGGCTTATCTTGATTTTGCCTTCCGGATTATCTTTTTCGGTGATGAGATCGAATCAATTGAATCGATAGACCCTGTCAATGGTACAAGGATAACGTCTGTGGAAAACCTGTCCATTTACCCTGCCAATATTTTTGTGACCTCCCAGGATAAGATGAAACAGGCGATCTACGAGATACAGGATGACATGATGAAACAGGTTACCTATTTCCGTGAAATCGGGAAAGAATATGAGGCCAAACGTTTGGAAGAGCGCGTCAGTTACGACATCGAGATGATGCGGGAATTGGGATATTGTTCGGGGATTGAGAATTATTCAAGGTATTTTGATGGCCGTGCTTCCGGTTCCAGGCCTTTCTGCCTGCTCGATTATTTTCCTGAAGATTACCTGATGATCATTGATGAAAGCCATGTCACGATTCCCCAAGTCCGGGCCATGTTCGGAGGTGACCGTTCGCGCAAGCAAAACCTTGTGGAATATGGATTCCGCCTTCCGTCGGCCATGGATAACCGTCCGCTTAAATTCGATGAATTTGAGGTGATGGTGAACCAGGCGCTCTTTGTGAGTGCGACACCGGCCGATTATGAATTACAGAAATGCCAGGGCGTTATCGTTGAACAGGTCATCCGGCCCACCGGGTTGTTGGATCCGGTCGTAGAGGTCAGGCCCAGCCTGAACCAGATCGATGACTTGTTGGAAGAAATCGACCAGCGGATAAAAAAGAATGAACGGACGCTGGTGACCACCCTGACAAAACGGATGGCGGAGGAACTGGCAAAATACCTGACACGCGTGGATGTGAACTGCAGGTATATCCATTCGGATGTGGATACGCTGGAGCGTGTCGAGATCCTGCGCGACCTGCGCATGGGTGCATTCGATGTACTCGTTGGCGTGAACCTGCTCAGGGAAGGTCTGGACCTTCCGGAAGTGTCACTGGTTGCAATCCTGGATGCAGACAAGGAAGGATTTCTGCGGTCGGAGCGGTCGCTCACACAGACGGCAGGAAGAGCCGCCAGAAATATCAACAGCAGGGTGATCATGTATGCAGATAAAATCACTGATTCCATGCATCGGATGATCAATGAGACCAATCGCCGGAGGGAAAAACAGATGAATTATAATCTTGCCAATAATATAACACCTACCCAGATCGTCAAATCCATGAGCGATATCCTCGGGCAAACCGCAGTAGCGGGTATAAAAGGACAGTCACCCGCAGCTTATTTTGAAAAAGAGACGATTGATGTTGCTGCAGATCCTGTGATCCGGTATATGACAAAAGAAAAACTCCAGAAGCTTGTTGCCAAAACCCGGAAATCCATGGAATCTGCCGTAAAGGAGTTGGATTTCCTGGAGGCTGCCAGGTATAGAGACGAACTCTTTGCACTGGAGAAGCTCCTGGAGTCGAAATAATTTACCTGCGGGTTATTTTACATCCACAACTTCCAGGTCAAATACCAATGTTGAGTAGGCAGGTATGCCACCCATTACCTGATCGCCATAAGCGATCGATGAAGGGATGATCAGGATTGCTTTTCCACCTTTACACATCATGGTGAGTCCTTCATCCCATCCTTTGATCACCGTGCCTTTTCCAACTTCGATATCGAAGGGTTTCCCGCCACGGTCGCGGGAGGAATCAAACTTCTTTCCGTTGAGTAATGTTCCGGTATATTGAACGCTTACTTTGCTGCCTGCTTTTATCTGAGTGCCGGTTCCTTTCACTTTCTCAACATAATAGAGACCAGTGGCTGTGGGTTTTGCGGTAATTTTATTGTCTTTCAGATATTTCTGTAACAGACCGGCTTCTGACTTTTTTGCGTTTGCTTTCTTCTGTTCGGCTTTCTTCTTATCGGCTGCTTCTGCCTTTTCATATTCGGTTTTTGATTTCACATCCAAAACCTGAACATCATAAATGATTGTAGTATAAGGTGGGATCTCCTTGTAACCGCGTTCTCCGAAAGCAAGTTGTGAAGGAAGGATCAGGCGGGCTTTTCCACCTTTTTTCATCAATTTGATCCCTTCAAGGAAGCCGGACATATCCGGGCGTTTGCCAAAAACGAATTTCATGCTGTCCTGGCCAAATACCTGCTTGCCATCAAGCATAGAGATTTTGACATTGTAGATTACCTGGCAGCCCGAATCGATCTTGGTCCCTTTTCCTTCTGCCTGTTCAACGTAATACAATCCGGAAGGCTGAGGCGCTACTGTGATCTTATTATCGGCAAGGAATTTAGCTAATGTCTCCTTTTCCTTTTTCTGTAATGCCTCCGGTGAATCAATACCGATCATGTGAATAGAGAACCTGGCAACAGTATTGGTATCGATGTATTTCGGGCGGGCACCCTGGCGGAAGGTCTTCTTGAAAAGTGAGTCTGCGTTGACAATGAACTCACCACTGTCACCGACAGCCAGCATCCGCATGCCTTCATAAATATCACCTTTATAATCGGAAGGAGGTAATTGCATCCGCAGCGGACCCTGCTGGGTCTTCTTGCTATCGATAAAGGTGCTGTCTTTCCCTTTGGATGTAACCACTAACTTATATTCCAAGGAGATCCAATCTTTGACCTTCGGTTTTACCGTGTCTTTGCCAACCTTGTATACTTTGTAGTACAATCCGGAATCTGACTTTTTAAACCCAGGGTATTTTGAGGTACATGATGCAGCAATTGCAACCATCATCACCAAAGCTACCAGCTTGAAGAATGTGTTTTTCATAATTGATTAATTGTTTTTGTTAAGATTATTTTATTTTTACCAGTTCGATATCATAGACAAGCGTTGCATGTTGCGGGATCTTGTTCTGATCGCCCAGTAATCCAAAAGCGAGGTGCGAAGGTACTATAAATTTTGCTCGGTCCCCAACGTGCATCAACAAAATTCCTTCCTCTACCCCACTTTCTACACCCCCATAACCGATCTTGAATTCCTTCAGGCCTTCTTTATCAGAACTGTAACAAAGATTTCCGTTCAGCAAACGAAGCGTATAACGGATCACAGCCACTTTCCCTTTTTTCGTTTTTTTTCCATGTCCTTCTTTGAAGATCAGGTATCGCAGTCCGGTACCTGTTTTATTCATCTTCCAGCCGTACCGGGTAACAAAATCCTCGATCTGCTGATCTTCCGTTAAAACAACACCACGATTGTAATTTACCAGACTATCGCTCATCATACCAAGATGCCGGGTTGAATTGGATGTCTGAGGTTGATCCCTGCAGGATGAGCCTAGCATCATCAATAGCAAAAGTGCCGCCAGGACCGAATAATACCGATTAATGCAAATTAGAAGAGCCATCAATATACGGATGTTAACTTTTCCTTATAATCCGGAAGCATTTCCACGAATATACGGACCGTCTCTTCTAAGGATAAGTAGCTGTTGGCACCTGCAGCATTGACATGGCCGCCGCCATTGAAATACTTATGTGCAATGTCATTCACGGAAAAATTTCCTTTTGAACGGAGCGAAACCCTGATGACACCATCTCTCTCGGAAAACAGCGCTGCAAGGTTGATTCCGGCCACTGACAGGCCATAATTCACGATGTCTTCGGTGTCGCCTACCTGATAGTCGAACCGGTCGAGATCCTCTTTCGAAAGGTAAATATAGGCCGTGTGAAATTCGTGGAGAACCACAAGTTTTTCACTGATGGCAAAACCCAATAACCTGAGACGGCCTTCTGAATAAGTATCATAAACAAGCCGGTGTATACGTTCCCCGTCAATTCCTTTACGGTAAAGATCAGCCGTGATCAGGTAGGTTTTTTCATAGTTGCAGGAATAACTGAATGAGCCGGTGTCGGTGATGATCCCTGCATAGATGCAAGCTGCAATGTCTTTGTCAATCAGGCCTGTATCCCCGCATCCTGCAATAAAATCATAAACAAGTTCGCAGGTGGAAGAAGTCTCAATAATCGAGAACATATAATTAAAATCAGGAGCAGGATTGCGGTGATGATCGATCAGGATTTTTATGGCCCGTGCATTCCGCAGAGGTTCTTCAGCATCGCTCACGCGCCCCAGACCGTTGTAGTCCAGGCAAAATATGACCTCAGCTTTTTCTATGGAAGCAAGACATAACTCCTGCTGATCCCGGAATACGAGGATGGACGAATGAAAAGGCATCCAGTGCAGGAATGCCGGGTCAGGATCCGGAATCATGACCGAAACTGTATGGCCTTTCTTCTGCAGATAGCCGAACATTGCGAGGCTTGACCCGATCGCATCTCCGTCGGGATTGGTATGCGTTGTAATCAATATCTTCTTCGGAGTTTCGAGAAGGCTGATGATACCTATGAGTTCTGATTTTTGCAATTATCCGTTTTTTCAGGTGAAGGCAACAAAGTTAAAGAATTCATCTGTATTTCGTAATTTTGCGCCTCAAAACAGAAAATAATTAACCTCCAACCCATGTCTGAAAAGAGAACATTCACTATGATCAAACCCAGCACCGTCGCCGAAGGCGTTGCAGGCGCCATACTTGTCCTAATCCAGGAAGCAGGATTCCGTATTGTTGCCATGAAAATCACACAAATGACACCTCAACAAGCCGGTAAATTTTACGAGGTTCATAAGGAACGGCCCTTTTACAATGACCTGGTAACCTTCATGTCGTCAGGGCCATTGGTGGCCGCCATCCTTGAAAAAGACAACGCTGTAGAGGATTTCCGGACATTGATCGGGGCGACAGATCCGGCAAAGGCAGCCCCCGGGACCATCCGGAAACTTTATGCAAAAAATGTTCAGGAAAACGCCGTTCACGGTTCCGACAGTGATGAAAATGCAGCGATTGAAGGTTTTTTCTTCTTCTCAGGCCTTGAGCAGTTCTGAGAACCTATTCCGGGTAGTATTCCCGAAAGGTTTTATCCTTATATAAGTAAATAATCTTTTCCACCTGCCTTTCCTCCTGGTCAACAACTTTTTTCCTTGCAGTAAGACGCGGAGACTCACGTTTTACGGGTCCCTGCAATTCTTCATTATCCTTGACAGAAGAATTTTCGAATGGAAGTGTACCTGTTTCAGGAATGATTCCGTTTTTTAACATTTCACCTTTCCCGTTCAGTATCCATTCAGGGTTAATCTCAGGGAAACGAGAAAGGATTTTCTGGATAAATTCAAGACTCGGTTTATTTCTTCCTGAGATAAGGTGAGAAATGCTCGACCGTTGAACGCCGATTTCTTCTGCAAAATCGGAAGGGGATAGATTAAAATATTTAATGATAGAAAGTATACGTTCTGTCATAATGAAGAAAAATCAGGTAACAAAAGTAACAAAATTTAAGGTAAAAATCAAGTTTACGTTTAATATTGTATACATCAACATTTACTTAAATTATTACTTCAAATGATAAATGTAATAAAATGGTTATCTGATATTTATAATAATTCTCAATTTATTGTTTACATTAGTATCATGGTCCGTAACTGCGATTAATCCGTTTGTTATCCTGATCATTGAATAATGCGCAGAGGAATTACGATACATTATCCTTTAAGCTGGTTTACATAAATGTCAGAGAATACCAGATGGTACAAGAGATCATAAATTTTTCCAACTCGCTGAAATCAATTACGGTCATCGATTAATAAACGTTGATAATCCGGATCCTTGATGGAATATTTCTGTTTACAAAGGTAATGACATACAAATTTACACCAAAAAACTTGACTTTGTGTAAATAAAGACTTATCTTTGCATTGTGATTTAACAATAAGGTTATGGAAGAAGAAGTACAAAACACAGAAATTGAGATCAATACACTCGGATTTAAGAGCATTTTTGATCTTATAAATGCTTTCCCAACGGAACAAAGTTGTATAGATCATTTGGAAAACCTGCGATGGAACGGTTATGTTGTTTCCCCGTTTGAT
>JADGPR010000077.1 GCA_017882335.1 Bacteroidales bacterium
GGCGTATTCAGCATTGACCATATCCTGGAAAAGAGTAAACAAAAACAAAGTCCGCAGTAACCTTGAATCAGAAGTTCATCGCTTAGCAAAGGCGTTACGGTCCAGTTTAAGAACTGCCAGTGGTTGCAAAAACTAACAGGCTAACCACCCAAAATGGTAAAAAAACATAAAAGTGGAGATCAGAACCCACACAAAAAAACGGGGCGAAATATTAAACGCCTTATTTGTTGGAATTAAAATACATTAAAATGAAAAAATTAATTATAGCAGCCTTATTTGTGGCGCTAAGTTCCTTTGTAAGAGGACAAGAAAAAACAGCGATAGGTTTTATGGCATTCACTTATGTGAATGGAGAAGCTAACGCTAAATATGTTAATTCTATTGAAGAGATGATTATCAATGCTTTTGTTAAAACCAAAAGATTTAACATTGTCGACCGGGCAATTATTGAGACTACAAAAAACGAAAAGGAGCTACAAAAAGCAGGAGAATTTATTGACAGGACAATCATCCAGCATGAGACCAATTTAGGGGCTCAGTTTTTAATTTCAGGACACGTCATTAATGCTCAGGCCGAACAAATGAAAGCCGATGATGGCAAGGGAAATATAACTATAACATACAAGGCCAAACTGTCAATCATGTTAAAGGTAATTGATGTTGCGACCGGTCAAGTTACCAGTTCGGAAACGATCGAGCCCAAGGCCGGTAATTCAATGCTGGGTTCCATCGGGATAGGAGCTTCCTCGCCGGAACAAGCTATTTCAAAAGCGATTAAAGGTATTGAAGATAAAATAGATGAATTTGTAGGCAGGAATTTTCCTCTGGCATTTTCAATAGCAGAGATTCAGGAAAAAGACAGTAAAGGAAATGCAACAAAAATTTTGGTAGCTGGCGGTTCTGCTTTTGACCTTAAAAAAGGTGATAAATTAAAAGTTGTCGAACTTTGTGAAATTGAAGTAAACGGGAAAAAATTACTACGTAAAAAAGAAATCGGCGAATTGAAAATTATTAAAGTTGAGGACGAAAATTTCTCCATTTGTTCTGTTTCTTCAGGGGGTATTGATATTAATGCCAGATTTGAGGCTAAAGCCAGATTACAAATAATCACAAAAGATTAATCCTATAAAAAACATTCTAAAAACAATTTTCTGGTAAATTGAACAAATCAAGGGTATGTTCCTCAGTGCAGCCCCTGTGGTTAATACCAGTTTATTAAGAGAAAAATAATTATATGGAAATAATTCTGCAAGATTTAAGAAACAAGAATGATATTCATAAATTTCAGGGTCTTTTGACTGAGTTTTACCATGAGATTGAACATGATGAAATACGGGGTACTGAATTGACGAAATTAATTCCTGATTTTATTAACAAAGGAATAATTAAGATCGTAAGATATGAAAATGAAATTATTGGATTTATTTGTTTGATTGAGTCATATGCAATTTATGCAGGTGGAAAATTTGGGGTTTTAAATGAATTATATGTAAAACCACAATTCAGGTCTCAGGGGATTGGGAAAAAATTAATGTTGTATGCTAACCAGGTAAAAGAAATAAAAGGATGGTCCAGATTAGAGGTATCTACACCTGAGGAATCAAAGTGGAACAGGACATTGAATTTTTATTTAAAAGAAGGGTTCATTCAAACTGGTGTGAAAATGAAAAAATAAGCCCTTCATCTTAGTAAAGATACTCTATCGCTACGCATAGTTTATTGGGATGAATAATATTTCTGCATATCATTTGTCCCGATGGTCATTATTGCCACGATGCTCACCGTTATCATGACGATCATTATGACCATGGCGCTCATTCGTACTTCTATGCCTTTCACGTCCCGGACCGGGGACTAAACAAGAGGACAGGAGGGTTATCAATGACAACATAAAGATAATAAGTATAGATTTTAAGAATCTACCTCCACCTGCCTTTATTGGAGTTTCTTTATTATTGCTTTTATCAGATTGAAGAAGAATTTTTGACGTTTTCATTTTATTGAATTTTTAGTTATGAATGAATTGTCACAGAACAAAGGTGAGCTCTTTAATCTCGGAAAGCGTTACATAGTTGCAGAAAAGAGTTACATCATTCACACATTATTGTTCGCAAAATTTATTAAAAACAGTTTCTAAATCACCGCAAAAAAAATTCATGATTCAAACGCATAATTCAAACTTCACAGAGTATTGGTTTCCCCCTTTTATTCTCCATTTGAATTTTTTGCCTTACTTTTGATCTTTCTATTTTAAGGTATCAAGATGAACGATCTTCGGGTAACTGTTGAACAAGCATGGGAAAACCGTGAACTCCTCCATGAACTTGATGTTCAGCAGGCAATCCGGAATGTGATAGAAGCACTGGATAAAGGAGAGATCCGGATTGCCCAGCAGATGGGCAATGAATGGATTGTGAATGAGTGGGTCAAGAAAGCAGTGATCCTGTACTTTCCAATCCAGAAGATGAAAACCACATCAATCGGTCCTTTCGAATTTCATGATAAGATTCCTTTAAAAAAAGGGTTTGAAGCCCTCGGGGTGCGGGTCGTTCCGCATGCCATTGCACGGTATGGTTCATTTCTCGCAAAAGGAGTGATCCTTATGCCTTCGTATGTCAACATCGGTGCGTATGTCGACACCGGGACCATGGTGGATACCTGGGCTACGGTGGGATCCTGCGCACAGGTTGGTAAAAATGTCCACCTCAGCGGCGGTGTCGGTATCGGTGGCGTCCTTGAACCGGTTCAGGCAGCGCCGGTCATCATTGAAGATGATAGTTTTATCGGTTCCAGGTGCATAGTTGTTGAAGGTATACGTATCGGGAAGGAAGCCGTACTGGGAGCGAATGTCGTACTGACTGCATCCACTAAAATCATTGATGTTTCAGGCATGGAACCCATCGAAATGCAAGGATACATTCCTCCGCGTTCGGTCGTGATCCCAGGATCTATCGAAAAAAAATTCCCGGCAGGATCCTATCATGTTCCCTGTGCCCTGATTATCGGGAAAAGAAAAGAATCGACCGACCTGAAAACATCCTTGAACCAGGCCTTGAGGGAATACAATGTTAACGTATAACATTTCTCAATCGCCGTTAAATTTATTCCTGAAGATGTTTTCAGGAATTTAAAAAGGATAAAAAGTATTCAACTTCTATGTCCTTTCTTTTGCTACCACCAAAAGAAAGGACCAAAGAAAAGTCACCGCTGCATGAAAATCGCTAAAAATCTTCGTCATTCGCTAAACTGCGGAAACTCGTCGCTTCGCTCCTCAAACAGCCCGCAGTTTTTTACACTCATTTCTCGATTTTTTTAACGCAATTTTCATGAGGCGGTTTATTATCAACTTTACATAAAGGTTGATGCAAAAAAACATACAGTCGCCGCATAAGCAGTCTTGGCTGGTGCTATCGAACGAAGTGAGTTTGCGCCAGACGCAGCTGCGTTGCGGCGACGAGGCCCGCCCGGCCTGAGGGCAAATCAAAGTAAAGTAAGAAATGGTGAGTGTTGTTCCTAATAAATATTATGACAACCAGGATTTGAAAAAAATATTAGTCATACAAACTGCTTCCATCGGTGATGTGATCCTTGCAACGCCGGTGATTGAAATACTGCACCGGTTTTACCCGGAAGCATCCCTCGACTTGCTTGTAAAAACCGGCATGGAAGAACTTTTCCGCAATCATCCCTTTCTTCACAATGTGATCACCTGGAATAAGAATCAGGGAAAATACAGGAATTTCTTCAGGATTTTCGGCATGATCCGGAAACAGAAATACGATGCCGTCATTACGGTCCAGCGGTTTGCCCTTACCGGGATCCTGGCCGCATTTTCGGGGGCAAAGATCAGGATTGGGTTTTCGAAAAATCCTTTTTCAATATTCTTCACCACATCTATCCCTCATATCTTCCGGGAAGGGATGCACGAAGTGGAAAGAAACCTGATGCTGACAGCAGCGCTGACCGATACATCCATTGTAAACCCCAGGCTCTATCCTACTGCTACCGACCATGCCAAGACAGCCTCTTACAAGTCACCGGTGTATTACACTATTTCTCCGGCATCCCTCTGGTTTACGAAACAATATCCTCTGGAAAAATGGGTAGAGTTCATCAGCTATATACCGATTCAAACCAAAATCTATTTTCTCGGTTCTCCAGATGATCAGGTCTTATGTGAAGAGATCATCCGGCGCTCCGGACATCCGGGATGTATCGATCTCTCCGGCAAGCTTTCCTTCCTGGAATCTGCTTCATTGATGAAGGATGCCCGGATGAATTTCACCAACGATTCCGCCCCTTTGCACATTGCTTCTGCCATGAATGCACCTGTGACGGTGATTTATTGCTCTACCGTTCCCCGTTTTGGTTTTGGCCCGCTTTCGGAGGATTCCATGATCGTGGAAATCGGAGAGCTTTACTGCCGTCCATGCGGGATCCATGGATACCGTTCCTGCCCTGAAAAACATTTCCGTTGTGCAACCCTGATAGATGTGGAACAGCTTGTTTCCCGCCTCTGACACCCGAATTTACCTTCTTACACAATTAAAAACGATTTTTATCGTAATTTTACACGGTGATGTAAGGTATTCATGACCTTCTGCCCCCCAAAATATGCTTACGATCAAAAATGAAATAAAGAAATGTGTGGAAGTCCTCAGGAAGGAAGGCACTATCCTTTACCCGACCGATACCATTTGGGGAATAGGATGTGATGCGACCAGCCAAAAAGCCGTTGAGAAAATTTATCGTCTCAAGAAACGCCTTGAGAGCAAAAGCCTTATCATTCTTCTTGCAGACATGAAGGAGATCTCAAAATATGTTAAAATTGTTCCTGATATTGCCCGGGACCTGATGACAAATGTTGAACGTCCCCTGACCATCATTTACCCGAATGCGCAAAATCTTGCAAAAAATGTAATTGCAGAAGACCATTCCATTGCCATCCGTATCGTAAAAAATGAATTCTGCAAAGCCTTGATCCGTGCATTTGGTAAGCCCATTGTTTCTTCATCTGCCAACATTGCCGGCGAACCGGCTCCCATGGTTTTCAAATGTGTTTCAAAAGAGATCCTCGATCATGTGGACTATGTTGTTACGCTATATCAGGATGTTTTACGGGAGGTGAAACCTTCAAGGATCATCAAATTGAAAGAGAACGGTGAGTTTCATATTATCCGGCCATGACGACAAACAGCAAGTATAGGCAACTGGCGATCCGGAAGGAAGATAAGGAGTTCACCATTAAAAACACAGATAATGATACGCTGCGTAAATGGTTCTATCTCCTGACGCTCGGAAGAAAACTGGATGAGAAGGCGCCGAATTACCTCAAGCAGGCGCTGGGATGGTCGTACCATGCACCCTATGCTGGCCATGACGGGATCCAACTGGCCATCGGGCAGATATTCGACCGTAATACTGATCATCTTTTTCCTTATTACCGGGATATGCTTACAGTAATCTCCGCCGGGCTCACGGCAGAAGAGATCATCCTGAACGGGCTTTCCAAGGCAACGGATATTGCAAGCGGCGGCCGGCACATGTCGAATCATTTTGCCAAACCCGAATGGAACATTCACAACGTTTCATCCTCCACTGGTAATCATACCCTTCATGCAGTGGGTGTAGCAAGGGCGATAAAATATTACGGTGCGAAAGGTGTGGCCATCAGCTCACAGGGAGAATCGTCCGCCTCAGAAGGGTATGTCTACGAAGCCATCAATGGCGCCAGCCGGGAAGAGCTGCCGGTCATTTTCGTTTTCCAGGACAATGGCTACGGAATATCTGTGCCGAAATCAGGCCAGACCGCAAATCCCAGGGTTTCTGATAATTTCCTTGCATTCAAAAATCTCAGTATCATCTATTGTAACGGGAAGGATATGTTCAACTCCATGAACGCCATGCTGAAAGCAAAGCATACCGTTCTTGAAAAAGGCAAACCGGTCATTGTTCATGCCAATTGCATCCGCATCGGATCACATTCAAACAGCGACCGCCAAGAGCTTTACCGCAGCCCGGAAGAGTTGCAGGAAGCCCGGTTGATGGACCCACTTGCAAAATTCCGGAAGATCCTGCTCTATTCTGAAAAATTTACGGAAGAGGAACTTGTAGCCATCGAACAGGAAGCAGCACAGGTCATCTCTGCTGCGCATAAAAAAGCGTTGACAGCCCAGGATCCTGATCCTGCAAGCATTTTCAATTTTGTTACTGCAGAACCATATAAATCAGAAACATACCTGGATGGGATCCCGGATGGAAGCGGCCCTAAGAGAAAGTTCATTGAAGCACTAAACGAAACATTGAAGGCGGAGTTCCGGCTTAATTCCGACACCTTTATGTGGGGACAGGACATGGCAAGCGGTACCAAAGGGGGAATTTTCAATGTTTCAAAGGGAATGCAACAGGAATTCGGACTGAAAAGGGTTTTCAATGCTCCCATTGCCGAAGATTTTATCGTTGGAACTGCCAATGGAATGAGCCGGTTCAATGAGAAGATCCGGATTGTAATTGAAGGAGCTGAATTTGCCGATTATTTCTGGCCTGCCATGGAACAGCTTGTGGAGATGTCGCACGACTACTGGCGCAGTAATGGTCAATTCACAGCCAACGTAACTATACGGCTGGCTTGCGGCGGATATATCGGCGGCGGTCTCTACCATTCCCAGACCATTGAAAGCGCGTTGTCGACTTTGCCGGGGCTGAGGATCGTATATCCTTCTTTTGCCGATGATGCCGCAGGATTGCTCAGGACTTGTATTCGTTCAAAAGGCCCGACGGTTTTTCTAGAGCCAAAGGCGCTATACAATGATCCGGTTGCAACAGCCCCTGTGCCGGATGACTTCGTCGTTCCATTCGGTAAAGCAAGGATCCGACGCAAGGGAGACCGCCTCACCATAGTGACTTACGGGAACACTACACACATGTGCCTTCAAGCAGCCGAAAAGGTTGCCAATGAAAAAAAAATCCAGGTCGAAGTCATCGATATCCGTTCCATCGTTCCGCTTGATAGTGAAACCATCCTGCGGTCGGTTGAAAAGACCAACCGTGCCTTGGTGGTGCATGAGGACAAGCAATTTTCCGGGTTCGGTGCGGAAATCGCGGCCATGATCCAGGAAAAAGCATTCCGTTCACTCGATGCTCCCGTAAAAAGAGTTGGGGGCACATACACTCCCATCGGTTTTAACCGCATCCTTGAGAAAGCGATTCTTCCTGATGAAGATAAGATCCACAAAGCTATTAATGAAATCCTGGCATTTTGAGTTCTCACCCATAACACCCACTGAATGAATCAACGAACATTGCTACTGCTCCTATTATTTCTTTTACCGGGATTGATTCCTGTAATGGCACAAAAAGAAAAGCAAAAAACGTATACAATCAGTGGAAAAGTAACTGATATCCAGAACGGGGAAAGCCTTATCGGGGCAACGATCTTCATTCTCGAAAAGAAGACAGGCACTGTTTCCGATATTTATGGAAATTTTTCGATCTCCTTGCTCCCGGGGCAATACACGGTAACCATTTCCTACATCGGGTACGGACCTGTAAAAAAGACGATTACATTGGATAAGGACATTTCATGGAAAATAGAACTGTCTGTCCACCAGGAAACCCTGAAAGAGTTTGAGATCACGAGTGAGAAGAATGACCATAATGTGGCAAGGCCGGAGATGAGCACCTTCAAGATGGATATCAAAACCATCGAAAGCATTCCTGCGCTCTTCGGGGAAGTGGATATAATAAAAGCCATCCAGATGCTTCCCGGGGTTCACTCGGTGAGCGAAGGATCCAGCGGGTTCAGTGTCAGGGGAGGAGCAGCCGACCAGAATCTGATATTGCTCGACGGGGCAACGGTTTACAATGCCTCCCACATGCTGGGATTTTTCTCAGTATTCAACAATGATGCGATAAAAGATGTTAAACTTTATAAGGGAGATATTCCTGCAGCCTATGGCGGAAGGCTCTCATCGGTACTGGATATCCATATGGATGAAGGGAATTCGAAGAAATTTGAAGTAAACGGTGGCATCGGATTGATCTCGAGCCGTCTTACCATTGAAGGGCCGATTCTCAAAGACAGGTGTTCCTTCATCGTATCCGGAAGAAGAACCTATGCAGACCTTTATCTGCCACTTTCCTCCAATACCGCTTTGCAGAAAAACAAACTCTATTTCTACGACCTGAATGCCAAGATCAACTATAAAGCCGGGGAAAATGACCAGATCTTTCTTTCCGGTTATTTCGGAAGGGATGTCTTCAAGAACAATTTTGCAGGAATGCAATGGGGCAATGGAACAGGGACCGTCAGATGGAACCATCTCTTCACACAAAAGCTCTTTGGCAACTTTTCTGCCAATTACAGTGACTACCGTTACCTGATCGACGGAGGTAATGGCGATGCATCTGCATTTCAATGGAATGCCAGCCTGAAAGATATTGGTGTCAAGGGAGATATCAGCTATTTTACAAATCCCAATAATACCATCAAATTCGGTGTTTCTGCCACATACCATATGATCGATCCCGGGATGGCCAAAGGTACCGGAGGATCCTTCATCAACCAGTTAAAGGTGCCGAAAAATTATGCACTTGAAACAGGTTTGTATGCAGGCAATGAGCAGCGGTTCGGACAGAATCTCACGATAAAGTACGGGGTAAGGTTGTCGGTTTTCCAGAATATCGGTCCCGGTACGGTTTATCAATACAACAGCAGCTTCAATACTACCGGGTCAACAATATATAAATCCGGAAAATTCTTCAACACCTATTTTGGGATAGAACCACGACTCGGAATTCTCTATGAGTTCAATGAAAAATCCTCCATTAAAGCAAGTTATGCACGGACAAACCAGTACCTGCAGCTGGCACAGAATTCCACCGTGGGAACGCCGTTGGATATCTGGTTCCCTTCCAGTCCGAATGTAAAACCCCAGCTTTGTGACCAAGTTGCCATGGGATATTTCAGGAATTTCCGGAAGAATACAATCGAGACCTCGTTTGAATTGTATTATAAATGGATGCAGCGTGTAATCGACTTCAAAGATTATGCGGTTCTTTTGCTCAACGACACGCTGGAAGGGCAATTGCGCACCGGAAAAGCGTGGTCCTACGGAGCCGAATTCCTGGTGAGGCTGAATGAAAAGAAACTGAACGGATGGGTCAGCTATACCTATTCCAGGGTTTTCCGGAAAATCGATTTGATCAACGACGGGAAGTTCTACCCTGCGCCTTATGATAAGCCGCACAACGTTGCTATCGTGCTGAATTATAAGATATCCAGGCGCTTTATGGTTTCCGCCAATTGGATATATGCCACAGGGAACCCTTTGACCTTCCCTATCGGTAGGGCGGAGGTCGGAGGCAAAATCATTCCCATTTATTCCGACCGCAATGCTTATCGTTACCAGGCCTACCACCGGCTGGACGTTTCTGCAACCTTGTTTTCAAAACCAAAGCCCGGTAAAAGATTCACCTGGGATCTGAATGTATCCGTCTATAATGTCTACAACCGGCATAATACATGGTCGATCGAATTCACACAGGATGACATCAATCCGAATGTGACCAATGCTACTAAAGTATATTTGTTCGGGCTCATTCCCTCCATCACCTTTAATTTCCATTTCAACAATGAATAAGCGAATTTTAATCATCCTTGCCGTTGCTTTCCTTGCAACATCCTGTACGGAAAAAATCAACCTGAAGCTGGATTCAACCTATACACGTCTGGTTGTCGACGGCCATATTAAATCCGATACCATGGTATATTCCATCAATCTGACGAAGACTTCGGATTATTTTTCCAATGCTCCATCACCCAGGATGGTAAATGCAACAGTGTCGCTGACAGATGGGACCAATACTTTCCCGCTGACAGAAACAGTTCCAGGCCAGTCGGGTATTTATAATACGGATCCCAGATTTGCAGGAACCATCGGCAAAAACTATACCCTGCACATTACTTTACCCGAAGTAATCGCCGGCACGACCGAGTATACTGCTTCTTCTCAATTGATCGGTGTCACCAAACTCGATTCTATTAAATCAGTTTTTCGGACAGATATCGGGAAAGAAGGGGTCTGGCAGGTAAAAATCTATGCACAGGATCCTCCGGGCACCAAAAATTATTATATGCTCAACCTTTATCGTAACAATGTACTTTGGTCGGATACCATCAACAAAATAGCCGTATCCGAAAACCAGTTTTTTGCAGGAAATTATATTGATGGTGCAGATGTGTTCTACATCAATAATTCACACAAATGGGAAACGCTTTATCCCGGAGACACAATCATGGTGGAATTATCGGCCATCACAAAAGAATATTATGATTTCATCAATCAGGTTAAGCAGGCCGGGTTCAGTATTCCCTTTTTCACCGGCCCCCCGGCGAATGTTCAGGGAAACGTCAGCAATCAAGGAGTAGGCTTTTTTGCTGCCTATTCGAGCAGTTTTGCGAAGACAGTTGTTAAGTAGTTGGCGAGTTGGTGAGTTGGCGAACTGGCGAGTGAGAAGTAGCGCAATAGCGAAAAACCCCGCAGGGGTGACATTTTTCTAGATTGGGGAAATAGAATACCAATAAAAACCCCGCAGGGGTGACATTATTCTAGGGGTGACATTATTTTATCCGAAGAAGATGAAAAAAACAATTACATTCATTACCAAATGCGTTGCGTTATTAATATTAATGATATTGTCTTCTCACGGTTTTTCACAAAACCAGGAATTAATCGGAAAGATCAAAGGTTCCTGGTCGGGGCCTATTAAAGTTGGCTCGGCAGAACTGACACTGGTCATCAACATTTCCGTGGATGAGAAAGACAATTTTATAGTTACCATCGACAGTCCTGATCAGGGAGTAAACGGAATAGCTACCAGCAAGGTGACAGTCACCCGGGACTCCCTCATCGTAAAATCAAAAACTCTCATGGGCACATACCTGGGAGCATTTGATGAGAATTTTTCCACTTTGAAAGGGATATGGAAACAAAGCGGGATGACCTTACCTTTGGATCTTCATCATTCCTTTGAAAAATACAGTGTGAAAAGGCCCCAGGAACCTAAACCTCCTTATCCCTATCTTGAAAGAGAGGTCATCGTAAAAAATGAGAATGCGAAGATTGAACTTTCGGGAACCCTTACAATGCCTGAGAAAGGCGGTCCCTTTCCTGCCGTGATCCTGATCACCGGGTCGGGAGCCCAGAACCGGAATGAAGAATTGATGGGGCATAAGCCATTCCTGGTCCTGGCCGATTACCTCACCCGGAAAGGGATTGCAGTATTGCGTTGTGATGACCGGGGATTTGGTAAGTCTACCGGGACTTTCTCAACGGCAACCATACTTGATTTCGCAACCGACGTCTCCGCGGCCATCGAATTTCTGAAAACGCAAAAAGAAATTGAAACCACGAAGATTGGCCTTGCAGGCCACAGCGAAGGCGGACTGGTTGCCCCGATCGTCGCATCGGAACGAAAAGATGTTGCCTTCCTGGTTCTCCTGGCAGGTCCCGGCCTCACCGGAGAACAGATCCTCCTGATGCAGTCGGCCATCATCAATAAAAAAGCAGGTTTAACTGAGAAGGAACTTGCTTCTGACAACCTTTTACGGACAAAGATCTATGCTGCAATCAAAAAGAACTCTGATAATAAAAAGGCAGGAGTAAAGGTCAAAGCGCTCTTCCGTTCCGCTAAAAAGAAAAATCCTGGTGGTAATGGTCTGTGCCAGTTAGATAATTACCAAATTGATCTTTTTATTCAACAATGCACTTCGCCCTGGTTCCGTACTTTTCTTGTTCTCGATCCCATCGACTACCTCTCGAAAGTTCATTGTCCCCTACTGGCATTAAATGGTTCTCTGGATATACAGGTACCTGCAAAGGAAAACCTGGAAGCCATTGAGAAAGCATTGATCTTCGGTGGAAATTCAAGCTATTCCATTGAAGAAATCCCGGGAGCGAATCATCTTTTCCAGCAGGCAAAAACAGGAAATGTAGATGAATATGCCAAGATCGAAGAGACCATGTCTCCTGAGGTGCTAGAGAAGATCGCAACCTGGATTGGGAAAGAGGTAAAGTAAAAAGCCCTTTTTTTCATCAAAAAAGGAGGTTTTCAAAAAAGTCGAGAATCACCGCTAAGACGCGAAGACGCTAATTTCGCAAAGAATCAGATTTATAATATTAACGAATTTTTAGCGCCTTGGCGTTTTATTGGGGAATAAATCAATTTCATTATCTTTGATTACTTTTAATGTATGATTTCAGAATTATTGGAAAACAATTAACAATACACAAATCAAATACCCTATGGACCGATCCCTGAGCGCAATTTCTCCCATTGATGGCCGGTACCGCAAAGTGACCGAACCCCTGGCCGACTATTTTTCTGAATCGGCCATCATCCGCTACCGCCTGATGGTGGAAGCCGAATATTTTATTGCCCTATGCAACATTCCAATCCCTCAGCTTCGCGGATTCAATAAAAATTTATTTCCGGAGATCCGGTCGGTTTATACACAGTTTGAGGTGAAAGATGCCATCCGGGTCAAGGATATCGAGAAGGTAACAAACCATGATGTGAAGGCCATCGAA
>JADGPR010000024.1 GCA_017882335.1 Bacteroidales bacterium
AAACGCAAAAGGAAGGTCGTTGATTATATTTACGGCCACCTGAGTCCATGGTGGGGCTGGAAGTTAGGTCGCAGGTGGACCAGATGTTTGTCGATGGCGGGGGTTTGGAATTCACTCTACCCCCTGGAATCAAAAAATTTTTTTTGGATTTTTTCCCAGGATAATTACCCCCTCTGGCTATTGAAATCTAATGCCCCCTCTGTAGAAAACAGTAAAATAGACCTCTGTGATTTTATAACGTGCAGATATATAGCAACATGCTTTTCGACTTCCATTATTTTATAATTGACGTTGGTCTCAGCCTGTTAAATCACCTATCAGTTTTACCGATTTCTATCCTGTTTTCATCGGGAGTTAACCCCGTTCAACCGAAGAACCATATCCCAGCCGTGCCCACTAGCCTATCTTTGCTTCATCAAACGATAAACAACAAAAAAATGAAAGCAACAACGACAATCTTAGCAGCAGTTCTGACACTCTCAATGAATGTTCTTTTCGCCAGTAATGACGGCACGGTAGTAAATAACAATATCAACTCCTCAACATTCACCACACTAGCACCCAGCACCCCAGCAGAAGCAACATTTGAAGATATGACTGTAGCAACTATTAATCTTGCACCAATTGCACCGATTGAAGCAGATTTCTCTGATGTTGCTCCTGAAGTGGTTATTGATTTTTCAATCATGGCACCAGTTACACCAAGTGAAGCCGACTTCTCAAATGAAGAAATTCTGACTGATAGCATTACCACACTTGCTCCTGTAACTCCTGATTTTGCAGATTTTACTGAAAACATTTAAACTCAACATATATCTTGTCTTGCTTTCAGAAGTCGCTCCAAAAGGGTGGCTTCTTTTGTTTTAGCTGATTAATGATTAATCGGTAAAATTATTTGAAATCGATATCAACCAGCATGATTTCCGATTTTCCGGCTGTTTTAACCGGAGGACCCCATAAACGTAAGCCACTGGTCACAAAGAAATGAGTATTCCTGATTTTCTTATATCCCCAGCTCAGTTCGTAAACACTCTGTGTGATCAGGTTGATTGGAAACATCTGTCCATTATGGGTGTGTCCTGAAAACTGCACATCTACAGCTGTGAGGCTTATCTTCTGCAAATCGATGGGACGGTGATCCATTAGAATTATCGGCAGATCCGTGGAATCTATGCTCAAAACTTCGTTAATGGTTTTTCGCTTTCTGAAATGTTGATCATATCTTCCTGCTATATAAAATGAATTGTCGATCCTCACCAGCGTATCGCCAAGAAGCATAATACCTGCCTTTTTAAAAAAGTTTCCTTGCTGCTGCCCTCCATAGAATTCATGATTACCGGTAACACCAAATACTCCATATTTGGCATGTATCGTCCTCATTATCGATTCAATTGCTTCTGTGGTCTCGTTTTCTCTGTCACCTTCTACAATATCACCACCATAGAGCATAAGATCTGGCTGAAGAGCATTTACCTTTCTTGCCAGCTGCTCAATAAAACTCAAACTGGTATTTTGCTGTATGTGGATGTCAGCCACGAATGCAATCCGCAAGTGATCAATATTGGAATGTTTTCGGGGAACTTCCACCCGGTATTTTGATATTCGAATTGTGTTTAGATTAATGGCACCGGCTGCAACCACTGCAATAGATAGAATGATCATGGTGGAAATCGTATAAAACCTGAATGAAAAAGTTTTTCTTGTTTCAGCAGACACAATTTTGAAAAGGAGATTGAGTAATAAAAACAGATCGAAAAGAAGTACACAAAGGAAAAGATACAGAAAGAATGGCAAGATATAACCTGAAATTGTGGACATTAAGCCGATAAAAAAATTCATCTCCTGATGAGAGAAACTTTCGGTAAGCGGATAGATAGCGACGATCAGGATGTACAAAGGAATATACCAGACTCTGTAGCCTTTACTGATGAACAGGTTCTTTATCCGGGAAAAGAGATAAATATTAGGAATGATATAAGCCAGAGCGATATAAAGATGGAACATCGAACAAACATTTAGGATTTAAACCGGCATGAAGATATGAAATTCCGTGATAGACTTTCAGGCTCAATATGAACCTTGATAAGATATAGTGATGATCGAATGATACTATTTTCGAAAACTAATAATAGACCAGATTTACGAAACCTGATGTCCTTTTATTCGTGAGACTCAAATTTTTAGAACGAAGTGATAAAAAATTTGTTTGTCGAACAATTCCGACGAAGTCGGAGAGTATAATACCCCGCCCCTCTGGGGCGGAATTCGGGTCCAGGGCTTGCCCTGGGGTTCATACCCGTGATTCCCAGAAAATCATGAAATTTATCTTTTCAAGAAAAAGCTAACGGTTTTAAAATTGATCCTTAAATTAGCCTTTAGGAAGGAGAAAGGCCAGTACCCATGACATTCAAAAGAGAGGGATTAAAACTCTTAATCTATGGGCAAAATGTACAAATTGTGCTCATTTAAAAGCAAAAAGAAGCAAGTAAAAACCTGCTTCTTTCGCATGATTCGTTCGTAATTTCGTGCGTAGGCCTCAGAAACAACCAGTCATTTAACTGATTTATAACCTTTTACTATGCACAACTTGTACACTTAACTGACCAATTATCTAACTTTAGAATCATTCCAGATTACATGAAGGTGGTTGATTTTATTGAGGAAATAATTTAGTTTCAATCCTGTCAATTTTAAGGTTTGGCCAATTAAAGGAATAATCTTCCTGCGCCCTTAAGATTGGTTTGAGGCTTCTTTATTTGGAGCTATTCCCCAACTAATGCCAATATATACCGGGTATCAAATAAATCCTAAGATTGATTCTTCCCTTTTCTATTTACTTTCTTCCCGGCCTACTTTCGTTTTATTCAAATTCAGGGAATTCGATTATTTAACTGGTTTCTCAATTAAACAGAAAACATGAAACAATTTTATCTTGCTTATCATGAAAAAAATTGTGATAACTTCCTTGCTTCTTTTTGATATCTTTGTATAGCATTCCATCATTGAAAGATCCTATCCTATGATCAGATGCTTTAGCATTGTTTTCCTGGGCATTCTGTTTCAGTCATGTTACGGAAGTAATGTTATATCATTGCCCTACATCACAAACGACATAGAATATGCCAGTACACGCGGAAAGCTGTATGCGCTGATTGGTGACCTGGATCCGGATTTTGGAAACCGGATTATCGAGATCGACATCAGTACCGGTACTGTTGAGAGATCGCTGTATGTTGGTACAGAACCCCGGCTGATGAGAATTACTTCTGACGAAAACTATGCCTGGATTTCATTCCAGAAGATCCCGTTTATCCGGAGAATTAATCTTAACACTTTTGAAATCGATAAGGATATTTACCTGGGACCTTCAAAACAGCAATACCCTCCTAAGACAATTTTCTCTACTATTCTCACAACTAATTTCTCCGTCTTTCCTGATCAGGACAATCAGCTTGCCCTCTCATTGCGAGAACCCTTTGATTTCGAATTTGAATCGTTATCACTTTATAAGAACGATTCCATCCTGCCGGTCAGGATCATGGGGCCCGGGATACAGTATTACCCTTTTTGTGTTGAACCGATCCTGAACGGAAAATACCTGATCAGTCATTACCAGACCAATTGGGAATCTGAATACTCGACAATAAAAGTACAATCCAATGGTCTTGAATTACGGAAAGAAGATGTGACCAATCTGAATGGAATGCATACTTACAGGAACTGGTTCAAAGTGATGAATGACACACTTTACACTGCCACAGGAGAGATTCTGGATGCAACCGACAGTTTGGGACTCAAAGTGATAGGTGTCTGCGAAAATGATGTCATCGGCGACAAGTACGGCTTTGCATTTTCACCTGGTCACGATGCATTTATCTATCCTAACATGACGTTTTATTCCTTGTTCCTGACATTTTACGATAGGCAGACTTTAACTGCGTTCGATTCCGTATATCTGTTCGATTATCATTATAATGAGATCATGCTTATCCTCGAGCTGGAAGTTATCGACAACACACGGTTTGCACTGTTGATCGGAAAAGATTATGGCGATTTTTTTATCCGGATCGTCGATACGAAAAACAATGGCATAGAATCAAATGGATCTGAAGACAAGATCCGGATATACCCCAATCCCGCTTCCGATAAAATCTGGGTCAACGGTGGCCCCCTGAACAAGAAAATAAGCATTTACGATATGATGGGGAACCTGGTCGGGACATGTCAGCGTTCCGGAATAAGGGCTGAAATGTATTTAAGCAATTATCCTCCGGGGGTTTATACCGTGAAAATTGCCGATTGCGATCACCGGAATAATAAAGATGCCATCAGTAAAATAGTTGTGCAAAGATGAAAAGAATAGTTCTTCTTCCACTTGCCATGATTTATTCCCTTGTCTGGGGGCAAACGATTAAAATCCCGATGGATGCCGTTTCCCTTGAATACAATAATTATTTCAATAAGGCATATGCCGCTGTCGGGTCTTACGATCAAAATTATCCGAACACCCTGATCCAGATGGATCCATACAATGGAACCGTGGAAAGGCAACTGCAGTTAAACGGCGAGCCATCTGTAATAAAAACCACACTGGATAAAAAACACATGTACCTCTCTTTTCTGTCGGTTCCCCGGATTTTGAAAATCGACCTGACAACATTCTCTGTTGTTGATACGATTGATACCGGGGGGGGAGCTGTTATCAGTTTTGACATAATACCCACAAACGAGAATAATCTCGTGGTGGTCAGAGACGGGGAGCCCTATCCTACCGTGTGCTTGTATAAAGATGGAGTTCTCATGACAAAACAAGTCCAAACCGGGATTGATTATCCATCGGAGATATGCATCAAATCAGACGGAACGAGACTTTTCGGATATTCACCCAGCGGTGACGGATGGATAATGAATGTTGTCGATACGGGTATTGAATATGATAGCATCCTATGGGATTACATTTTTCCTTCAAGCGGTGAAATCAAGCTCCACAACGATTTGATATATGGCCGGTTTGGGATATTGCTGGATGCTTTTTCCGATTCGATACCCAAAATTGTTGCATGGATGCCGATCTATAAATTTCTCTATGTCTATTGTACCGGATTGGAGTATTCGGAAATACACGGATGTTATCTTTACGGACATGAAAACACCATGCATGCCTACATCAGTTTTTTTGACGCACAAAATTTCAATTATCTCGGTTCGATGGATGTTGATGATAATAGCGACGCTGTTCATGATGTAACGGTTGTAGACTATGATGATTTCATATTGCGTTCTTTCGATACTCAAAATTATATGTGCCTGCTTTTTCACCATGAAACCAAGAAAAGCAGGGTTTTCCTGGAATGGAAAAACAATAAGGAGAAATGGGGTAACGACGGAATAGTGAGATAGCGAAGCAGCGATTCGGAGATACAGCAATAAGTCCGACCCAAGGAGTGCGATGAACTGAGTGTGCAGTGTAAAGTGCAAATTAATTACACTTTGCACCTTGCACTTTACACTTGAACGGGGGTACACTTAACTGACCAATTATCTAACTTTAGAATCATAGGGCGCAGGTGGACAAGATGTTTGTCGATGGCGTGGGTTTGGAATTACTCCTACCCCCTGGAATCAAAAATTTTTTTTGGGGGATTTTTTTCCAGGAAAGTTACCCCCTCTGACTATTGAAATCTAATGCCCCCTCTGTGAAAAAAAGTAAAATAGACCTCTGTGATTTTATAACGTGCAGATATATAGCAACATGCTTTTCGACTTCCATTATTTTATAATTGACGTTAGTCACAACTCATCAAAACCGCTGATCATTTTCCATCACTTGCTTGGAGGAAAACTACGGTTTTTGCTTCTGACCACTCCTGTAAAGATGAATATCTCGTAAAAGCTATGAATAGCAAAAAACGCCATTTTTCGATGCCCTATGGCATATTTGCCGTTTTTATGTGCAGATTTGAGTCTTGAAATTTGGCAATTTGACTAGTGGAAACTGTTCGGTTAAATTATGAGGAAAACTGTTCGGTTCAACAATAAGGCGAAATGAAATAGGGTAGGAGGGCTTTAGGATAAACCAGCTATGTTAGCTATTCCCTTTCTTTATCCTGTCGATTTCACTTTGAGGAATTTTAACAGCATCCTTTAAACCTGTACCTGTTTTAACGGAGCGAATATCACCTTTCTTTATTTTATTGTAAATTGTCTGACGGGTCAGGCCTAATTGTGTTGCAGCATCTATAGGCGAAATCAACGGATCATCACCTTTATCTTGAGCAGCAGCAATATCTTTAATATGGTGCCATTTGTCTTTTTTCTCAAGCATTTCTTTACGGATAGTGAAAATTTCTTTCAATTCCTCTATCGTTTCTAAAATCTCAATTGCCTCCTTTACATTTTTAACCTTTTTTACAAGTTTTTTCAACTTGCCAAACGCTATAACAGTTTCTGGTTTAGCCATTTTGATAATGTTTTATAACGATTATACAAGAATCAAAGGTACAAACATTAAAACTTGTGTGAAATAAGTGATTTAGGAACAGAATAGGAACAAAATGAAAAAATGTGCAATAAAAAAACCTGAATAATCTAATATTCAGGTTTTTACAATTTTAAAGATGTTGTCCCACCAGGATTCGAACCTGAACCGAGAGAACCAAAATCTCTTGTGCTACCTTTACACCATGGGACAAAGCGGGTGTGTGTTTGAGTATTGGCTCGTAACGCGTCACGCGTGACGCGTCACGAGCCCGCAAAGGTAGAATTTTTTTTAATCTCAACAAATTTTGTACTTTCGCCTTTTGAATCTTAGTCGCTAATTCCTTACCAAATGAACCAATATAAAAAGCTTAACAATCTGCTCGGGTGGATAGTTTTTGCCACTGCAGCGATTGTCTTTTTGCTTACACTCGAACCCACCGCAAGCTGGTGGGATCCGGGTGAGTTTATTTCCACCACCTATAAATTGCAGGTGGGGCACCCTCCCGGGGCGCCTACCATGCAGATGATCGGCAGGGTGATCTCGCTGCTGACATTCGGCGATACTTCAAAAGTAGCCCTGATGATCAACGGAATGTCGGGGATCTGCAGCGCTTTTGCCGTGTTGTTCCTGTTCTGGTCAATCACCATCTTCGCACGCAAGATCGTTGTTGGCGACAGTGAAATGACTCAGGGGAAAATGTATACTATCTTCGCTGCCGGCATTATCGGTGCACTAACTTTCACATTCACCGACTCTTTCTGGTTCTCTGCTGTGGAAGGTGAAGTTTATGCTATGTCGGCGTTTTTTACTGCACTGGTTTTCTGGTCTATTCTGAAATGGGAAGAAGAAGCCGATTCGGCACATTCCAATCGCTGGCTGGTCTTTATCATGTTCATGGTCGGACTTGCAATCGGGGTACACCTCCTGAACCTGTTAACCATTCCTGCAATTGCATTTGTCATTTACTTCAAAAAATACAAACCCACGCGCAAGGGGATACTCCTGACGCTGATACTTTCCGTTATTGTCCTGGCCTTTATCATGTACATCGTGATCCCCTGGATTCCCACCCTGGCCGGGAAATTTGAATTGCTTTTTGTCAATGGATGGGGTTTACCGTTCAACACCGGGATGATCTTTTATTTTCTGCTTATTATGAGCCTGATAGTTTTCGGGCTGATCTATACCAAAAGGAAAGGGAAACCCTTGCTTAACACCATTATCCTTTGTTTTACCTTTTTGCTTATCGGGTATACTACCTTCATTATGCTGGTCATCCGTGCCAATGCCGGAACCCCGATCAACGAAAATGCACCGAAGGACGTGGTGGGCCTGGTTACCTATCTCAACCGCGAACAATATGGAACCTGGCCGATCTTTCACGGGCAATATTACGATGCCCCGATCGTGGATTATGAGGATGGAAATCCCATTTACAGAAGAGATGATAAAGCAGGTAAATACGTGATTCTTGATGACCGGAAAGGAACGATCCCCATATTTGATCCCCGGTTTACCACCATCTTCCCACGCATGTGGAGCAATGAGCGAAGAGGCTCGGCGCAGTTTTTCAAAGACTGGGGAGGACCAGGAGTGCCAATTGAGGTGACCAATAACGATGGGAAAATAGAGACCCTGAATAAGCCTACATTCGGTGAAAACCTGAAATATTTCTTTAATTACCAGGTGGGTGTGATGTATTTTCGTTATTTCATGTGGAACTTTGCCGGCCGGCAAAACGATGTCCAGGGATACGGCGGGCCACAGGATGGAAACTGGATCACAGGGATCCCATTCATCGATAAGATGCTGACAGGCCATCCGCAGACCTATATGCCCGACAGCATGAAGAATCGGGGAACGAACAGATATTTCATGCTTCCTTTTATCCTTGGTTTGATCGGCTTTTTCTTTCAACTTAAAAAAGAATACAAAGGAACTATCGTGATTACCCTGCTGTTCCTCATGACCGGCCTGGCCATCGTCATTTTCCTGAATCAGAAACCCTTTGAACCCCGCGAACGCGACTATTCCTATTGCGGTTCAACCTATGCATTTGCAATCTGGATCGGACTGGGCGTGATCTACCTGATCAACCTTGTTAAGAAATTCCTTAAGCGGGAGAATATATCGATCTTGCTGGTTACTTCTTTATGCCTTATCCTTGTCCCGGGCATCATGGCACAGCAGAACTGGAATGACCATGACCGTTCCGGGAAATATGCCTGCCGCGATTATGCTGCAAACTACCTGAATTCCTGCGACAAACAGGGAATTCTTTTCACCAACGGGGATAATGACACGTTCCCGCTCTGGTACGACCAGGAAGTTGAGGGCATACGCACGGATGTCCGGGTTGTAAACCTGATGCTTGCCTCCGGGTCCTGGTACATCGACATGCTGTTCAAAAAGGCCTATGAATCTGACCCCATTCCATTTCACATCCCGCAGGAGAAGTATAAGCCCGGATCCAATGATATTGTTCCTTTTTATGATATAGGTTTCAAAGGATATGTTGACCTTAAATACCTCGTTGATTTTATCAAGAGCGATGACCCACGCACTTTCCTGCCTCTGCAAAACGGAGATAAGATGAAATTCTTCCCTTCGAAAAAGGTCAAGCTGGCGGTCGATTCAGCTGCCTGTATCAAATATGGCATCGTGCCGAAATACCTCGCAGGAAAGATGGTGGATACGATCTATTGGACCATCAAATCCAACCAGCTTTACAAAAACGATGTGATGCTTCTCGACCTTATTGCAAACAACAATTGGCGCAGGGGCTTGTATTTTGCCTCACCCGCCAGTGTAAGTCACTGCTTTAATGTCGATTCTTTCTGCCTTGTGCAGGGATGGGTTTACAAATTCATGCCCGTCAAAGCCACCAAGGAGGATTTTATCCCCAACATGGGAGGAGTTGATCCGGTCACTTCCTATGATCTCCTGATGAACAAATGTGCCTGGGGGAACCTGAATGACCCGCATGTATACGTGGATCCGGAAAGTTTAAATAACCAGGCAAGGCCGAAGACCAATATGCTTCGTACAGCCCAATCGCTGATCGAAATGGGGAGAAACAAAGATGCCATTAAACTCATGGACAAATATTTTGAATTGTTTCCCGATTCCAAGTTCTCCTATGATATGTACACCATGCCTTTCGCGGAAATGTACTACAAAGTGGGAGAGACGGCCAAGGCGAATAAGATCATGGTTCGGCTCAGCGAGATCTACTCACAGAACCTTGATTATTACTATATGTTCAAGGGGAAGTACAGGGACTATTTTACAAAAGACATCGAACAGGCCCTGGGTATCCTGAGAAGGATGAATTATGTTGCACAGGAACATAAGCAGCCCAAACTGGCAGCTGACCTCGATAAGCTGTTTCAGCAGGAACTTAAAAAATATCAGTAATGCAGGAATTCAGAATGCAGGAATGCAGGAATGAAGAGTGGAAAATGGAGGAATTTAATTGAAAATTGATAATGGAGGATGGAAGCCAGAGATCAGAGATCAAAGGTCGGAGGTAAAAGAATAGCGAAAAGCGAACAGCGAATTTATTTTGGTGTAAATGTTAGGTATGATGCTAAATTATATTAACTGGAATGTTGATCCCGAGATCTTTCGGGTCGGGAGTTTTGCCGTTCGTTGGTATGGGTTGCTCTTTGCTTCATCCTTCTTCTTCGGCTATTTTATCATGCTTAGAATTTTCAAAAAAGAAAATATCCCTGTCAGCGTGCTGGATACCCTGACAACCTATATGGTTATCGGAACCATTGTAGGCGCACGCCTCGGCCATTGTCTCTTTTATGAACCTGCCTATTACCTAGCTCACCCGCTCCAGATCCTGATGGTCTGGGAAGGTGGATTGGCCAGTCATGGCGCAGCCGTCGGGATCATTATCACCATTTTGATCTTTGGACGGGTTAAAAAACTTCCGTTTCTCTGGGTGATGGACCGGGTAGTGATCGTGGTGGCCCTCTCCGGACTTTTTATCCGTTTCGGCAATCTTATGAATTCCGAGATCTTCGGCCATATCACATCACTACCATGGGGATTCAGATTCCTCCGGGCAGGACATCCTATGGATCTTGATCCACGGCATCCCACCCAGCTTTACGAAGGACTATCCTACTTGTTGATTTTTCTTTTTCTTTGGTGGTATTATTACAAGAAAAACGGGAAACCTGCACAGGGGATGATCTTTGGAATGTTCCTGATCCTGGTTTTCGGAATGCGTTTCCTGATTGAATTCGCAAAAGAGCCCCAGGAAAGTTTTGAGAAGACGATGTTCCTTAATCTTGGGCAGCTGCTGAGTATTCCATTGATTATTGCCGGTGCAGTGCTGGTTTGGAAGGCGGGGAGAAGTAAAGTGGTGAAGTAGTGAATTGGTGAAGTGGTGAGTTAAAAAACTCGCCAGTTCGCCAGCTATATAACGCCTAACCCATTACGGATATCCCTTATCCTCTCCTCCAGGATCTTATAGTCGTTCGACATCACAAGTCCCGGGAAATTGCGTGTCATCTCGATGGCATAGAGAAGGTCGAAATGACGCTGGGACATGGAGAAGTAGATCTTTTTTTCCATGAGATAACGTGCAAGGTACTCCTGTTCGGTTTGCCCGGGTGTAGGAATAAGGATGGCATTTTTTCCCAGTGTTACCAGGTCCATCAGGCTTGAATACCCCGACCGGCAGATCACGATGTGTGAACGCATCATAAACTCTTTCATCTTTGCCGTTTCAAGGTGTGAGAATACACGGATCTTATCCGTGAGATCCCACTCTTCCATTGATTCTGTTAGCCCTCTGACAATGATTCCGGTCAGTCCTGAGTTTATCAGCTGTTCAAAAACCATCTCCTCAAGTATGGTTCGCTGTGGCTCCGGCCCTGAAAGCGCAACCATGATATCATAATCGCAGGGAAGGGGAATATCACGTTGCCCGGCAGGAATCGAAAAACGCGACAAGGTGCCAATATAATGCGTGTTTGCGGGTAACCGGGGTGGATGTGACAGCTGCCCTGCCAGTCCATAATGCAACTCGAAGTCGGGGATCCAGCACTCATCGAATTTTTCTACCTGGCGATGAATCATCCGGTTGAGCGTTCCCGAAAGAAAACGGATTGAAGGAGGAAGAATGATCCTGAGCTGGTGTGTTATTATGATGCTGAACCGATCCCGGTTCCAAAGCCCATACCGGTTATCGGAAATGATTATAGTGGGATCTTCCAACCGGATCAGCTTTTTAAGGTCTCTTCGCTCAAGGTAATAACTCAAGAGAAGGAAAGGGGAGAGCCCGAGGATTTTTACAAAGAATCCCCCCCGTTTTGAATATGTGACCCGGGCCCCTTTCAACCGGATAAACCGGCATTCGGGAAATTCCTTTTTTAGGAAAGCGTAGGGCATGCTGTCGGCGGCAATAACAACCTCATCTCCAAATTCCATAAATTTACGGATGACCGGAACACACCGTGTTGCATGACCGATTCCCCAATCGAGGGGACACACCAGGACCTTCAAAACCCCAACCTGCCTTTCTTTTTTACAAAAATACCGAATATTGAAGGCGTTTACGGATAAATAATTTCAACTTTTCATATTACTTTTTCACATTTCAGCCGATTAATGGTATTTCTTTCAGGTTTTCCGGTTTTCTGTGGTTATCTAAAATAGTTGCAAGTTGAGAGGCTGTCTCAAAAAGTAAAAAGCACCGCAAAGACGCAAAAAACATCTCTTTTAATATTACCTATTTATTTAAAAGCTGATGAAGGGTTAAAATCAGCTTAATCAGTTATGGGAAAATGGAAAAACAAGCAATTGAATACTGTGCAAAGCAATTAGTTGATGCTGGTTACAGAGTTCATAAAGAACTTGGCCCAGGACTGCTGGAATCGGTTTACCTCTTTTGCTTTATGGAAGAATTGAATCTCAGAGGGATTAAAGCCAAGCAAGAGGTAGTCCAACCACTTTATTACCGGGGTAGTAAACTGGATAAGGAGTTTCGACTTGATATTCTTGTTGAAAATGAAATAATTATTGAAATCAAAGCAGTCGAGATACTCTTACCTATCCACATAGCACAGCTAATCTCATATTTAAAATTATCAGATAAAAGGTTAGGATTTCTAATCAATTTTAATGTACCAGTTTTTAAGGATGGAATCCATCGTTATGTTAATAATTATTAGCGTCTTCGCGTCTTTGCGGTAAAAGAATTTAAAGGAAAATATCATTAACCGTGAGTGAAAAAATGGTTCTTTATCAAATTGCTTTGACACTGGTTCCGGGAATAGGCGATGTTCTTGGGAAAAAACTGGTAACCTATTGCGGCAGCGCCGAAGCAGTATTCAGGGAAAAGAACAAGTTGTTGGCGAAAATTCCTAGAGTCGGAGGAAAGATTCTAGAGGCCTTGTCAGGTAAAACGATCCTTGAACGTGCCGCTAAGGAACTGGCCTTCATTGAGAAATTCCGGATCCGCACCTTGTTCTTCCTGGATAAAGATTATCCGTTCCGATTAAAAAATTGCATTGACAGCCCGGTAATGCTGTATTACAAAGGCACGGCCGACCTGAATGGCTCACGGATCGTCGGCGTTGTGGGAACACGAAATGCCACCGATTATGGCAGGAGCGCCTGTCACAGGATCATTTCTGACCTTGCACAGGATAAGGTGATAATCGTGAGCGGCCTTGCATATGGGATCGATAGTTGCGCCCACCGGGCTGCCCTCGAAAACAACCTCGCGACCATTGGAGTACTGGGTCATGGCCTCGACAGGATCTATCCTTATCAGAATAAGATTCTTGCGGAAAAAATGATGAATAATGGCGGACTGTTGACCGAATTCATGAGCGATACCCAGCCCGATCGCGAGAATTTCCCCAAACGGAACCGCATCATTGCAGGCATCTGCGATGCCATCCTCGTGGTGGAAGCTGCCGATAAGGGAGGGGCGCTGATCACCGCTGAAATCGGAAATTCTTACAACCGCGATGTTTTTGCCATTCCCGGGAGGATCAACGACCCGTATTCGGAAGGAACAAATCGCCTGATCCGGAAAAATATTGCTGCACTGGTGCAATCGGCCGGCGATATCCGCTACCTGATGGGATGGGAAGAACAAGGTAAAAAGCCGGACGGGTTCCAGAAAAAAATCTTCCTTGAAATGACAACGGATGAGAAAGTACTTGTAGATTACCTGAACAACAATGGTCCTTCCGGGATCGATGACATCTGCATCCTGTGCCGGCTGAGCATGAGCACTACCTCCGCGGCCCTGCTCAACCTCGAATTCGAAGGAATCGTAAAAAGTATGCCAGGTAAGATCTATGCCCTGACCTGAAAAAGTATCTGGGGGGCCATCCAAAATTCTGAGGTTCCTTCTATGATTTTGTTATCTTTACAACTTCATTTTTGTATTTGGGATTTATGGAAAAAGTGATCATTCAGAAGCTGGCCGACTCAGAGATTGAAGTTCGCCAGATCCGGAAATGGCCCATTTGGGAAAAAGAAGTTTCCCGCTTTAGTCATACCTATGATGGCGACGAAGAATGCCTCTTCCTGGAAGGGGAGGTGGTCATCGAATCTGGGGAAGGAAACTATACGATCTCTCCGGGCGATTTCGTGATCTTTAAAGATGGACTGGAATGCACCTGGGACATTAAAAAACCCGTCAAAAAACATTATAATTTTCCCTGATCTGTTACTTGAAATATAGTATTGAAAGGCGTTGTAACAAAATCGACAGGCAGTTGGATCACAGTTCGTTCGGAAGATGGCATGAGAACCGAATGCAGACTGAAGGGGCAGTTCCGGATCCGGGGATTACGATCCACCAATCCGGTTGCCATTGGTGACAGGGTGGAATTCGAAAAACAGCCGGATGAGGACACCGGCGTGATTACCCACATACTGGAAAGAGATAATTACATCATCCGCAAATCCATTAATTTATCCCGGACTACTCAAATCCTTGCTGCCAACCTCGATCATGCTTTCCTGATCGTTACCCTTGCACGCCCCAAAACATCGACCGGTTTCATCGACCGGTTTCTGGTAACCGCAACCGGATATTACATTCCTGCCAGCATTATTTTTAATAAGATCGACCTATATGATGAAGCGCTTGCCTCGCGTGAGGTTAAGTTGAAAACGATCTATGAGCATGCCGGTTATCCTTGTTACTCCGTTTCTGCTTTAAGAGGAGACCATGTTGACAGGGTCAGCAATCTCCTGAAAGGAAAAACCAGTCTTTTTTCCGGGCATTCGGGAGCCGGAAAATCGGCGCTCATAACAGCCATTCAGCCGAACCTGAAACTAAAGACAGGTTTGATTTCGGAAATTCATCTGAAAGGCAAGCATACAACGACATTTGCAGAGATGTTCGAGCTGACCGATGGCGGATTTATTATTGATACCCCGGGAATAAGGGAGTTTGGGCTGATCGATTTTGAAAAAAATGAAGTTCACCGTTGTTTCCCGGAAATGGAAAGGCTTTTGCCGCAATGCAGGTATAAGAACTGCACCCATACACATGAACCCGGGTGTGCCGTGAAGGATGCTTTGGAGACCGGGGATGTCAGCCGGATGAGATATAATAGTTATCTTAGCATCCTGAATGATAAACCCTGAATCATGATCGCCCGGCAACTAATATCTGAAACCATCACCCCCATGAGATCTTCTGAAACCGGAGCCGGTGCCCTCGGGATCATGGATGAATTGCGGGTTTCACATCTGCCCATCGTGGATAATGAGGAGTTTCGTGGCCTGATTTCAGATACCGATATCCTTACATTTGACAATTTTGCTGAAACCGTCGGAAGCCATCCTCTTTCCCTCTCCAATGCGTATGTCATGGAAAACCAGCACATCTACGATGTCATACGGATTGTTGATGCCATGAAACTGACCTTGTTGCCGGTACTGGATGAAAATAAACATTACCTCGGTTCGATCACACTGTCCAGCCTTAGCCATCACCTATCGGGACTAATGGCCCTGAACAACCCGGGTGGGATCATCATCCTCGAGCTCAACGACAAGGATTATCTTCTCACCGAGATCGCGCAGATCGTTGAATCGAACGATGCCAAGATCCTCGGGATGTACATCACCACCTTTCCCGACTCAACCCGGATGGAGGTCACTTTGAAGGTAAACAAGATCGATGTCGGGCCTATCCTTCAGACCTTTACCCGGTACAATTACAACATCAAGGCTTCATTTTCCGAAGATTCCTACACGGAAAACCTGCAGGAACGGTATAATTCGCTGATGAATTACCTTAATATCTGATTCATGATGATATTTGTTCCCATCGTGAAAGGATCTCCTGCGATCGTTCTTTTCCTGTTTGTTCTTCTTATCATTTTCAACCTGCCTTTAAAGGCCGGGGATAATTCATATGGTAATGCACAAGATACTTCCCGGCTGATCGTGATCCATTCGATCACGATCGATGGGAACCTGAGGACCCGAAACTCCATCATCCTGAGGGAACTCCCGTTTCATGAACAGGATACGATCCGGCAAACACTTTTCCGGCAGATGCTCATTGCAGGCAAGGAGAATATCTTCAATACGGCCCTGTTTAACTTTGTCATCCTCGATACGGTTTCTTTGGGTGGATCGCCAGTGCAAATTGATTTGGTGATCCATGTGCTTGAACGCTGGTACGTTTGGCCATGGCCCTTTTTCGAGATCTCAGACCGGAATTTCAATACCTGGGTCGAGACAACCGATTTCAGCCGTCTTTCTTATGGGATCGACCTGACCATACAGAATGTCAGGGGCCGGAATGAGACACTGAAGTTTCCTGTCCATTATGGATTTAACCAGAAATTCGGCTTCAGTTACCGGATCCCCTACCTTGACCGCAAGAAAATCGTTGGGATCGCTTTTGGTGCAGAATACAGCCGGAATCATGAAGTCATCGTCGAAACCCATAACAATAAAACAGTTTATTACAAAAATCCCGATCATTTTCCAAGGCAGAACCTCTATGCCTTCACCGAATTGTTGTTACGTCCTACATTTTATGTCCGTCATACTTTCCGCGTGGGCTTTAATTCATGGTTTTTTTCGGATTCATTGCTGAAGATTCCCGGTTATACGGCCAACAGCTCCCACGAACTCAATTACTTCAGCATCTATTACCAATACAAGAACGATCACAGGAATGTACAGTTTTATCCACTGAAAGGTTCCTATTTTGATGTTGAACTGGATCAGAACGGACTCTTGTTTTCGCCGGTAAATGAATTTTTTATCAAGTCCAATTTACGTGAATACATGCAAATCCATAACCGTTGGTATTTCGCTTTAGGATTTACGCTGAAAGTCACCCTTACACCTCAACCTCCCTATTTTCTGCAACGAGGACTTGGTTATGGCAGGGATTTCGTGAGAGGATATGAGTATTATGTGATCGATGGAAGGAATTTCATTCTGTGGAAGAACAACTTAAAGTTTGCATTAGTTCCCCAGCGTGATTTCAGCATAGATTTCATCCGAAGCCCGAAGTTCAACAGGGTTCCTTATGCACTTTATCTCAATTTGTTCAGTGATGTTGGTTATGTTTGGTATGACGGTGACCAGACCGACAAATCGAATGACCTGAGAAACAGCTTGTTGGTAGGTTATGGCGCCGGGCTTGACCTGACGACCTATTATGATATCGTGATCCGCCTTGAGGTATCGATGAACAGGAAAGGCATCCCGGGGATTTACCTCCATTTTATGGCTCCGATATAGGTAAATTGGGGTTGCTCAATAAAAAATGGACTATCTTTATCCCCGTATTTTTATTAATTCTTGATGCCATGAAGGTTGCCCTGTTTGGAAAAACGATTTCCGCAAACGATGTTCCATACCTGCAGGAATTTATCGACAGGCTTGGGAGCCTCAACGGGATTGTATACTTATATGAACCCTTTTTTAATGCCATCCGGGAAAAAGTCCGTTTCAACCGGCAACCTTTGACGTTTACGACCCAGCAGGAGATCCGTGGAAAGGTAGAATATCTTTTTTCCATTGGCGGAGATGGTACTTTGCTTGATACCATTACCCTGGTGGGAGATTCGGGGATCCCTGTGATCGGGATCAACATGGGAAAGCTAGGGTTTTTATCCGGAATTTCAAAGGAAGAGATCCTCCCGGCCCTGGATGAGATCATCGGGAAGAGATACTCGATTGATGAGCGGACGTTACTTCGCTTGGAAACGACCGGAAAACTTTTCGGCCAATTGAACTATGCCTTGAATGATTTTACGATCTACAAAAGCCGTCCGAATTCACTGCTTGCCATCAAGACATTCGTGAACGATGAGTTTCTTAACACCTATTGGGCGGATGGATTGATCGTTGCCACACCGACCGGTTCCACTGCTTATTCTTTGAGTTGCACCGGCCCTATCCTTTCCCCTGATTCTGAAAATTTCGTGATCACGCCTATTGCCAGCCATAACCTCACGGTACGCCCCATCGTTATCCCGGATACGTCCATCATCCGGATCATGGTCGAATCAAGAGATATTGAATGTTATATCGGGTTGGACTCACGTATCCTGAAATTAGATGTCCCGATGGAATTGGTGATAAAAAAAGAAGATTTCAAGATCCATCTTCTTCGGATGACGGGAAGAAATTTCTTCGAAACCATTCGTGCAAAGCTGAAATGGGGACTGGATATTCGGAACTGATCAAATTTTCATGGTATATTCCGTTGACCCTCCAATAAAAAGAGAGAAACTGCGTTATGTATCTGATAAATTTCTATAGCTGTTAATGCATTCTAAAATCGCTACCCAATCCATCCTTTTATCAGGGCCAAAAATGAGGGTTTTTTTCATTCCCTTCTTTCTACTGTTTTGCTTGTGGGTGAACCTGCCCGCCAAGGCACAGACCAACCTGGAGGTGGGCTTATTTATAGGAGATGCTTATTACCTTGGCGACCTGAACCCGGATGTCCATTTCCGGATGGCACAACTGGCTTATGGCGCCCTGGCAAGATATAACATAGATGACCGCTGGTCGGTGAAACTCGGAGTGACCAGGGGAAAGGTGAAAGGAAATTCGGAAAAGTCGAATTTTCTTCCGGGCCGTAACCTCAATTTTGAGAGTTCGATCACCGATTTCTCGCTGATGGCCGAATTTAATTTTTTCCCATATTTTACCGGTAGTCGATGGAATTGGATAACGCCGTATCTTTACGCCGGCGTTGGGGGTTTTGTGTTTCAGCCTACTTCAGGAGGACAAAAATTGCAGCCTTTGGGAACGGAAGGACAAAAAATCGGTTTTGATGGCCGCAAGCCATATAAAACGTTGGGCGTGAACATCCCTTTCGGATTGGGTGTTAAGGTGAGCATAGGCAGAAAGATTGGCCTAACGGCATTCTGGGAAATGCACAAGACATTTACCGATTATATCGATGATGTAAGCAGTACTTATTACCTGAATGGCTCTGCAATTAATCCAAATGATGCCAGTGGAATATTGTCAGACCCAACGCGGAATCATTTGGCGGGAATGCAGCGCGGAAACCCGAAATCGGATGACTGGTATTCTTTTTCAGGAGTTACCGTTAGCTATAGATTTGAACTGAGGGGAAGCCGCAAATGTAAGGAAAATAAACATTTCTGAACAATTCGTCCACATTATACCTGAATGAGCCTGAAAGAAAAGATAATTAGAGACCGCGTACCTGTCCATATCGCCATCATCATGGATGGAAATGGCCGTTGGGCAAAGAAAAGAGGCTTTGTGCGGACGCTGGGCCATGAAAAAGGGGTGGATGCAGTGAGGGAAACGGTTGAGGCCGCCACTGAACTCGGGATCAGGTATCTTACGTTATATGCTTTTTCGACCGAAAACTGGAACCGGCCGAAATATGAGATCGATGCATTGATGAAACTATTGGTAAAATCTGTAAATAAGGAACGAAAGACATTTATGGATAACAACATCTCCTTGATGGCCATTGGCGATCTCGGGAATCTTCCTTCCAAAAGCTACCACGAACTCATGAAAACCATTGAAGATACTTCAGGGAATACAGGATTGCGGCTGGTGCTTGCGCTGAACTATAGTTCCCGCTGGGAGATTGTAGAGGCTGCCCGTTCACTGGCACGGAAAGTAAGTGATGGAACCCTGAAGGCGGATGAGATCAATATCGATTCTTTTGTAAGCCTCCTTACCACTTCCTCCATTCCTGATCCTGAACTACTGATCCGGACCAGCGGCGAATACAGGGTCAGCAATTTTCTGCTTTGGCAGATCGCTTACACTGAATTGTATTTTACGCCTACCTTGTGGCCTGATTTTTCAAAAGAAGAATTTTACAAGGCCGTGGTTGATTACCAGGGAAGGGAAAGAAGATTCGGAATGACCAGTGAACAATTAAAACAACAGAAAAACCGCCATCTCAACTAAACCGGATGAAATTTAAATTTCTTATTTTGCTTTTTGTCACTACCTGGTTTTTCCACCCGGTGAAAGCCCAGATACCATCGGGAGATGCAGTGAATGTTGATTACTCTTCACCAAAAGAGTATATTATTGCAGGGATCACCATATCGGGTGTGAAATACCTCGATAACAATGTATTGATCATGCTTTCCGGTCTTACGATCGGGGATAAGGTGAAAATACCTGGCGATAAGATCACCCAGGCTATCCGGAAACTCTGGGACCAGGGGTTATTTGAAGATGTGAAAATATCCATCTCACAAATTGTCGACAATCAACTCTACGTGAATATCTACCTGAAGGAGCGGCCGAGACTTTCCCACTTCTCGTTTAATGGAATAAAGAAATCGGATGCCGATAATATCAGGGAAAAGATACATATTTCCAAAGGGGAGTATGTAACCGACAATATGATCATGCGGACCAAAAATATTATCCGGAAATATTATACGGATAAAGGATACCTGAATGCAGAAGTGGAAATTCTTCCTAAAAAAGACTCCTCATCTTCCAATGAAGTCAGCCTGATGATCAATATACAACGGAACGGGAAAGTCAAAGTCTATAACATCACCATTCATGGGAATCATAATCTGACGACCGAGCAGATCAAGTCCACCCTGAAAAAAACCAAAGAGAAAGGGGTCTTCAACCCGATGAATGACCTTGATAAAATGATTTATCAAATAGCGACTGCAGTTTTTCATATTGATTTCGACGAGATTGCCAACGTCATCGAGAAACACGCATACAACAATATTCGTTTCCGCATCTTTAAATCTGCTAAATTTATTCGGGAAGATTATAACGAGGATAAGAACCTGCTGATCACAAAGTACAATACCCAGGGTTACCGGGATGCAAAAATCATCCGGGATTCCATCTCGAAAAACGATGATAATACGGTTTCGATCGATATTTGGGTGGAGGAAGGGCCAAAATATTATTTCAGAAACATCACCTGGGTTGGCAATACCAAGTATCCGGATGACTTCCTGAACCGTATCCTGCGAATCAGAAAAGGAGATATTTATGACCAGAGTGCCCTTGAAACCGCGTTGACCTATAACCCGAACGGCACCGATATCCGTTCGTTATACATGGATGACGGCTACCTTTTCTTTGACGTGCAGCCGGTGGAAGTGAATGTGGACAAAGATTCCATCGATATTGAGATCAGGATGCGTGAAGGGAAACAAGCTACGGTGAATAAAGTCACCCTTATTGGAAATACCAAAACCAACGATCATGTTGCCTTGCGCCAGGTTCAAACGCGTCCCGGGCAATTGTTCAGCCGCGATAAATTGATCCGCTCCCAGCGTGAACTGATGCAGCTGAAATATTTCAATGCTGAAAAACTTTCTCCCGACGTTTCTCCGAACCCGGATGACGGAACCGTGGATATAAATTACAACGTGGAAGAGACCTCCGCCGATCAGATTGAATTATCCGGAGGGTGGGGATATGGAAGGATTGTCGGAACGCTCGGGTTATCGTTCAATAACTTTTCTCTCCGGAACATTTTTAAATTCAAGACCTGGAGACCCATTCCTTCGGGTGATGGACAAAAACTAAGTTTGCGATTACAGACATACGGGCAGGGATATATCAGTTACAGTTTTTCTTTCACCGAACCCTGGGTGGGCGGAAGGAAACCACTTGCCCTGAGCTTGTCGTATATGCACTCAAAGTATACCAATGGGGTTGCCAAATCTGATACCAACTATGCCTATTTCAAGATCGATGGGATTTCTGTTGGTTTGGGTACAACCCTCAAATGGCCGGATGATTATTTCGTTCTTTATCAGACCCTAAATTACAACCGCTATAATACGCATAAATATACCCAGATCTTTTCGTTCGGCGGAGGAAACGGGGTGTACAATGCAATCAGTTATGGCATCAACCTTTCCCGAAGCTCCATCGATCAGGAGATCTATCCAAAAACGGGATCGCAAGTCAGTATTAACCTCGAACTCACACCGCCGTATTCACTGTTCCGCGGAAACGTTGATTATGCCACGATGGATGTGGCTAAAAAATACGAGTGGGTGGAATATTACAAATGGAAGTTCAAGGGCTCATGGTACATCAACCTGATCGATAAACTTGTTCTGACGCCACGATTACAGTTCGCGGTCCTGGGGGCATACAACAACAGAATCGGGATTACACCTTTCCAACGGTTCTACCTTGGGGGCGATGGACTTACCGGGTACAACAACATGGATGGACGTGACCTGATCGGTTTCCGCGGGTATGTGAACAATGCGCTGACCCCCAATTACCCGAACAGCGCGGGTGGAACCGCGTATGAGAAATTTACCCTTGAATTGCGTTACCCGATCTCGCTGAACCCCAGCGCAACCATCTATGGGCTTACTTTTATGGAAGCAGGACATGACTGGTTAAACTGGAAAGATGTGAACCCTTTTGATGTCTACCGGTCGGTCGGTGTAGGTATCCGTGTGTTCCTGCCGATGTTCGGGCTCCTTGGATTAGACTGGGGTTATGGACTTGACCCGCTCAGGGGTGTGCCCGGCGTGAATGGCAGCCAGTTCCATTTTTCGATCAATTCATCTATCGATTAGTGAAGAGTGAAGGGTGAGGAGTGAAGAGTAAAAATATATAGGAGGAAGTATTATGAAAAAAGTAATCATTACAGCGGTTGTCCTCTTCTTTTCTGTTGTTATGGTGCATGCGCAGAAATTTGCCTATGTCGACAGCCAGTATATTCTTGATAACCTTCCGGAATATACGGAAGCCCAGGCGCAGTTGGATGAGGTATCGGCACAATGGCAAAAGGAGATCGAGACAAAATTTGCAGAAGTTGATAAGATGTACCAGGACTACCAGGCGCAGGCTGTATTATTGCCTGAAGATATGAAGAAGAAGAAGGAACAGGAGATCATTGACAAGGAGAAAGAATCAAAGAATTTACAACGGCAACGATTCGGCCAGAATGGCGACCTGATGAAGAAACGCCAGGAACTGGTGAAACCGATTCAGGAAAAGGTGTACAATGCGATCCAGGAAATAGCAACCAGTAATAATTATTCTGTGATCTTCGATAAAGCCGGCGCACTGACGATCCTCTTTGGTAACCCGAAATATGATATCAGCGATGAGGTTCTGGATAACCTGGGTGCGGCATCCGCAGGAAGGAAAGGACGTTCAACAACAGCGGGACAGAAAGGGATTGAACCTGGCTCCGGAACCTCAAAAGGAAGTCAGCAAGGTGACATCAAATCCGACAAGTCTCCTGCCAACCCTCCCAAGAGGGAAAAGAAATAGAACCAATTTGACATTAGGATTTCATAAATATTTATAATTTTGCAGTCTTAAGAATTATTAACCATAAATAACGAAAATGAAAAACGTAGTAAAAATCTTTGCGGTTTTTTCCTTCATCCTTGTTCTTTCAACATCTGCTCAATCTCAGACGGTCCAGAAAATCGGATATGTGGATTTCAATGGCCTTGTGGCTGCCATGCCGGGAGTTGACTCGGTGAAAATCAAATTGCAGACCTACCAGAAAACACTTTCAGACCAGCTGGATGCCATGCGCGCTGAATTTGAAAACAAATATCTTGAATATCAGCAGGCATCGTCAGGAATGTCGGACCTGATCAAACAAACAAAAGAAAAAGAATTACAGGATCTGCAAGGCAGGATTGATGCATTTCAACAGAAAGCCCAGACCGACCTGCAGGCGAAACAGCAGGAACTCTTACAACCTATTGTTCTGAAGGCAAAAGCAGCGATTAAAGAAGTCGCTAAAGAAAATAAATACACCTATATCATCAATTCCATTGAAGACATCGTGCTCTATTCAGAGCCTGCTGATGATGTTCTTCCATTGGTCAAGAAAAAACTGGGAATTCTGTAAGAATTTCACCTTTTAAAAATTAATGAGGCTGCCTCGAAAGTTTGAGATAGCCTCTTTTTTTATAGTCCCTCCTCCTACTCCCCTCCCCAATTGGGGAGGGGATGGGGGTGGGGCTCATCTCTTTTCAATGGTCCTGGGAAAATCAAGTGAATAATGCAGTCCGCGGCTTTCCTTTCGGTTGATGGCTGCCTTTATGATCAGGTACCCGACATTGATCAGGTTCCGGAGTTCACAGATGCGCGGGGTCAGGATGGATTTGTTGTAAAGCGCTTCTGTCTCCTCGTAAAGGATCTCCAGCCTGTCAAACGCCCTTTTCAACCTGAGGTTCGACCTGACGATACCGACATAGCTGCTCATGATCGACTGCAGCTCCCTGAGCGATTGTGTGATCAGGATCATCTCTTCATTGTAAACCATCCCTTCCGCATTCCAGTCGGGGATATTTTCGTTGTATTCGATGTTCTTTGCAGTTTCTATGGCATCTATACTCGCCCGGTTCGAAAACACCAGGGATTCCAACAGCGAGTTGGATGCCAGGCGGTTGGCGCCATGCAATCCCGTGCAGGAACATTCTCCGGAAGCATAGAGATGGTGGATCGAACTTCTTCCGAACTCATCCACTTTGATCCCTCCGCAGGTGTAATGCGCTGCAGGCACAACGGGGATCATATCACGGGTGATGTCGATGCCTATGCTGAGGCATTTCGCATAAATGGTCGGAAAATGATTGATCAATTCGTTTTTCGGTAAATGACGGCAATCGAGGTAAACATAATCATCACCAAGGATCTTCAGTTCATTGTCGATGGCGCGTGCTACGATATCCCTGGGGGCAAGGGCGAGGCGCGCATCATATTTCTGCATGAACTCCTTGCCTTCGGAATTTTTTAAGAGACCCCCGAATCCACGCAGCGCTTCGGTAATCAGGAAAGAATGTTTTTCCAGTGGATTATAAAGGGCGGTGGGATGAAATTGCATGAATTCCATGTTTTCGATGGTCCCCTTTGCCCGGTAAACCATGGCGATTCCGTCGCCTGTCGATATGGGTGGATTGGTGGTGGTGCTGTAAACCTGTCCGGCGCCTCCTGTAGCAAGCAGGGTGGTTTTCGAAAGAATGGTATCCACGAGGTGCGTGCGTGGATTTAACAGATAAGCGCCAAAGCAAGTAATATGCTCTGTCCGGCGGTTCACTTCAATACCAAGGTGATGTTCGGTAATGATATCGATCGCAAAATTATTTTCGATCACTTCGATCTTCGGATGCCTCCTGACCTGCTCCACCAGCGTATTTTCAATTTCCCTCCCGGTGCTGTCCTTGTGATGTAGCACACGGTATTCGGAATGTCCCGCTTCCTTGGCAAGATCGAACTTTCCAGATGTTGTCTTGTCAAACTTGATACCCCAGCGGATCAGTTCCCTGATCCGTTCGGTGGATTCCTTAATGGTAATACGGACAATATTTTCGTCACACAGTCCGTCACCGGCAATCAGGGTGTCCTGGATATGTTTTTCGTAAGAGTCGGGGTTATAGGTCACAGCAGCAATGCCACCCTGTGCATAGCTGGTGGCTGTGTCGTCAAGGTTAGCCTTTGTGACGATGCAAACCTTTCCGTGTTTTGCTACTTTCAGGGCATAAGTCAGGCCTGCAATACCTGAACCAATCACCAGAAAATCAACATTCTTTCTCATCTGTTCTTGCCCTCTCCCTTGTTTATCTCCCAATTACAGGGGGAATATATCCTGTTTAATTCGTTTACAATCCCATTAACATCAATACAGGATCTTCACCTTCCATCTCCATCTTCAACGGATCCTCGATATACTCCTTTACTTTCACCAGGAAACTGACGGATTCCTTTCCGTCGATCACCCGGTGGTCGTAAGATAGAGCAATGTACATCATCGGATGGATCTCCACATTTCCGTTTACGGCAATCGGTCTCTCCATGATCTTATGCATTCCCAAAATAGCGCTTTGTGGAGGATTCAGGATGGGTGTCGACATCATGGAACCAAAAACACCCCCGTTGGTGATGGTAAAGGTGCCGCCTTTCATGTCCTCAATCGTGATGTGGTTGTCTCTTGCTTTCACCGCCAGTTCCTTGATCTTAACCTCAAGTTCGGGAATGCTCATTTTTTCTGCATTCCGGATCACCGGCACAACCAGCCCCTTCGGGGCGCTGACTGCAATGCCAATGTCAACATAGTCAGGAATGACGAGTTCATCTTTATCCAGCATGGAATTGACTTGTGGAAATTCCCTGAGCGCCAGGGTTACGGCCTTTGTAAAAAATGACATGAACCCGATGCCAACCCCGAATTTTTCCTTAAAAGCATCGTTGTGTTTTTCTTTGATATCGAGAATATTCCGCATGTTTACCTCGTTGAACGTGGTCAGCATGGCGGTCTCGTTTTTCACGGCAACAAGCCTTTCGGCAAGTTTCAGACGGAGGGTGGAAAGTTTCCTGCGTTCGAGGTTTCGTGAACCTATCGGATTCCCGGTTTTTCCCTGACTTTCGGTCCTGGAAATGTAGGATTCAATATCCTTCTTCCCGATGCGTTTCCCTTCAAAGGCAGCGAACACATCTTCTTTCTGAATATTTTTTTCCGTGCGGATCTTTTCTGCCAGTGGTGATATATGCGTTCCGGTCTTTGAGTTTTCTGACGGGTTTTTATCCTTAATGATAACAGGAACTTTCTTTTCCGGGACTACGGCAGTCTTTTCACGCGAAGGTTTTGTTCCTCCGGGGGAGGGTTCAATCCGGGCAATAGTGACACCAACGGCAACGGTTTCTCCCTCAGCAACGAGGATTCTGAGAATGCCATCTTCCGGAGCTGACAAAGGAAATGACGCTTTATCGGAATCTATTTCCACCACTTCCTGGTCTTTATCCACTTCTTCACCGTCGCTTACGAGCCACTTCGCCACCTGTACCTGCGTGATCGATTCCCCCGGGCTCGGAATAATTATCTCTGATGCCATTTTCCTCTGTTCTTTCAATGATTTGATAAAATTCCCTTCACAAAATTACAACTATCTGAAAAACTTCCTTAATGATTGTTTATTGTATTTCCCGGCCCTCATCCTCCTTTTCAGAACAATGCAACCTGCAGGATTCATTCGCTACCTCACAGCTGCACTTTCCCATTGCTTTATCCACGAGCAATTGTTGCTGGATCTTATGCAGACGCAAGGATCCGGTGGCAGGACTTCCGCTTGGCGGACGTGCTGTGAACTTCAGCGGGACTTCCTTGAAATTCCGGAGAAGGAAATCACATGCTCCCATATTGGCAGGTTCTTCCTGTATCCAGTGCCATATTGTGGCCTTGGTGTAGCGTTTGATAACTTCCCTGAGTTGGACCAACGGCAGAGGATAAAGCTGTTCAATCCTGATGAGCGCTACTTCTTGTTGTTGTAATTTTTCTTTTGCTTCAAGGAGATCATAGTAGAGTTTTCCGCAGCAAAAAACGACTTTCCTGATTTTTTTAGGATCGGCTGAAGGATCATCGATCACTTCCTTGAAACCACCGTTGGTGAACTCCGAAAGGGGAGAAATACACCGGGGATGCCGCAGCAGGCTTTTGGGAGTGAAGATCACAAGCGGTTTCCGGAATGGCCGGTGCATCTGCCTTCGGAGTACATGGAAAAAATTTGCAGGAGTGGTACAATTAACCACCTGGATATTGGTATGTCCGCTGATCGCAAGGAACCGTTCAAGCCTGGCGCTCGAATGTTCAGGTCCCTGACCTTCATAACCGTGGGGAAGCAGCAATACCAGCCCGTTCATCACTTTCCATTTTTCCTCGGCGCTGCTGATATACTGATCAATGATGACCTGCGCGCCGTTGCTGAAATCCCCGAATTGCGCCTCCCATAAAGTGAGGGTTTGCGGCGAAGTGAGTGCAAAACCATACTCAAATCCCAGAGCACCATACTCGGAAAGCAGGGAATTGATCACCTCAAACGTTGCTTGTTCTTCGGAAACGGTGGAAAGAGGAATGTATGTTTGTTCGGAATCTTCAACGGTCAGTACGGAATGACGATGCGAGAAAGTTCCCCGCTGTGTATCCTGCCCTGTTAACCTGACAGGGTATCCTTCCTTCAGCAAGGTCCCGTAAGCCAGCAATTCCCCCATGGCCCAATCCAGCGTGCCTTTCTTTTCGATCATTTCCCTTCGTTCATCCTGCAATTTGATGATCTTCCTGAAAAAAGATACTCCCTCCGGAAGTGAGGTGATCTGATGCCCGATCTGGTTCAATGTTTTTTCATCAACAGCCGTGACAGGCGAAGAAGTGAAATCATCAGTATTCGCTTTCCGGATCTCATTCCAGAGGTTGCCAAGAAATGGCGAGATGTCTCCTTTCTCAATGGTCTTTGAGCTTTCCAGTCCCTGCTCCAGTTTTTCATTGATTGCAATCTTCATGGCTGCGAGGTCAAGTGAGGGGAGCGTTTGTTCTTCTTCCAGCTTTTTTGCATAGATCTCAAGCGAATCCGGGTGATTTTCAATGATCTTGTAAAGGATGGGTTGCGTGAAGCGGGGTTCATCACTTTCATTATGTCCGTATTTCCGGTATCCGAGAAGGTCGATGAATACATCCTTGTGAAATTGCTGGCGGAATTTTGTTGCAAGCTGAACGGTATAAACAACGGCTTCAACGTCATCGGCATTCACGTGAAAGACCGGCGACAGGATGGTCTTTCCGACATCGGTGCAGTAAGTACTGGAACGGCCATCTAAATAGTTCGTGGTAAAGCCAAGCTGGTTATTTGTGACTAAGTGAATGGTTCCCCCGGTTTTATATCCTGTGAGTTCCGACATCTGCAATAGTTCATAAACGATTCCCTGTCCTGAAATGGATGCATCTCCATGGATCAGGATGGGGATAATTTGTTCGTTATTTCCTTCGTATTCCTGTTCAATCCGGGCACGGGCAATGCCTTCCACTACCGGATCAACAGCTTCGAGGTGGGAAGGATTCGGCGCCAGGATCAGGGAAATCGGTTCCCCTTCCTTCGCCGGGATCGTGCTGGAATAACCCAGGTGATATTTCACATCGCCGAGAAGGTCTGAATCCTGGTATTCCTTGCCTTCAAATTCGGAGAAGATGGACGAAACAGGTTTGTGCATGATATTTGCCAGGGTGTTGAGACGTCCCCGGTGGGCCATGCCAATCACAAATTCTTTTACACCCATTCCGGAGCCTGTCTCAATGATGGCATCCAGTGCAGGGATCAGCGATTCTACTCCTTCCAGCGAAAAAGACTTGTGTCCCGGGAATTTCTTATGGATAAATTTCTCAAAGAGAACTGCTTCCGCGAGTTTGCGAAGAATTTTTTCTTTCTGATCAAGATTGTAATCGGGCGTATTCCTCGTGACTTCCATGTGTAACTTCATCCATCCGATGATCTCCGGGCTCCGGATATACTGAAATTCCACACCGATCGACTGGCAATAGGTTTGGTTGAGGTGATCGAGTATTTGTTGCAGGGTGGTCTTTCCCAATCCCAGTTCGTTTCCTGCCTGGAAAGATTTTGGAAGATCTTCTTTTGTAAGTCCGAAATTTTCGATGTCCAGCGTTGGGGTGTATTGTCTGCGGGTCCTGACGGGATTTGTCCGGGTAAAAAGATGTCCCCTTGAACGGTATCCGTTAATCAGATTTATCACCTTGAATTCTTCCGGATAAACAGGGATTCCATCCTTTGTTTTTTTATAATTCTGCAAAGCGAATTCAAATCCGTCAAAGAATTCCCGCCAGTTGCCATCAATCGATCCCGGATCTTCCTTATATTTTGAAAACAATTCCTCGAAAACGGAATTATCCATATTATTCAAATACGAATATTTGTCCATAGGGCTGTTGCTATACCATATCTACAAAGTTAGTAAAGTTCTTAAAGTTTGTAAAGTTTATAAAGTCGAGGGAAAGCCTGAAACGAATTTACACCGCAATGTCGCAAACCTGCCTGCCGGTAGGCAGGGACGCAAATTTTTGCAAAGAAGTGATTTTGCGCTTTTTTTAGCGCCTTAGCGTCTTGGCGGTAAAAAAAATTTAACTAACAAAGTTTTTGAATGAAGCAGGATAAAATTGCAGGTAAGATCAATAAAATTTGATTCATGAAATTAGGTTATTTTTTCTGTTGTTTCTGGAAATTCCGCACTCCTGTATCTAAGAATTTGATGAAACTGTCTACATTCAGGTCATAAGCTTTCGGTATGGTGAGCAGGTTCCCGGTTGTATCAAGCAACACATAGTAAGGCTGTGCATTTACGTTGAACCGGGAGATCTGAAGGTCGGCATAGATTTTTCCGATGCTCTTTTTCACCTTCCCGTCATATTTTGAGGTGATCCATTCATTCTGCGGTACTTCGGTTTTATCGTCGACATAAAGAGCCGTAACAATAAAGTTCTCACGGAGCCGCTTGAGCACCTGCGGGTCAGCCCAGACGCGTGCTTCCATCTCCCGGCAATTTACACACCCGTGGCCGGTAAAATCAATAAACAAAGGTTTGTTCTGTTTCCGTGCACAGACCAATGCCTGGTTATAATCGAAATAGCCTTCCAGCTGGTGGGGCAATTCCAGGAATTCCCCGTACTTCGGCACATCACACTGGGAAGTGTTGTTTGCTCTTGCACTCCCGGATACGGCTTTTACCTCGTTATGGATGATCGTGGTCAGGTCAAAATCAAGGGACTGCTGCGGGGGAAGATAACCGGCCAGGGCTTTTAACGGTGCACCCCACATGCCAGGGATCAAATAAACCACAAAGGTAAATGTGATGATGGCAAAGGTCAGTCTTGGCACGCTGATGAAAGGAACATCGGAATCATGGTTAAATTTTAGTTTTCCCAGCAGGTACAATCCCATAAGGGTGAAAATCACGATCCAGAAAGCCAGGTAGACTTCACGGTCGAGGATGTGCCAGTGGTAGGTCTGATCGGCAATGCTCAGGAACTTTAATCCGAGTGCAAGTTCAAGAAATCCAAGCACCACCTTCACGGAATTCAGCCATCCTCCCGATTTTGGCAGGCTTGCCAGCCAGGAAGGAAAAAATGCGAACAGTCCAAAGGGAAGGGCAAAGGCAATCGAAAACCCGAGCATCCCGATGATCGGCTGGATGACTTCTCCGCCTGCAGATTTTACCAGGATGGCACCAACAATAGGGCCGGTGCAGGAGAAGGAAACCAGCACCAGTGTGAACGCCATGAAGAAAGCCCCGGTGAATCCGCCTTTGTCGGCTTGTTTATCGGCCTTTGAAACCATCCAGCCGGGGAGCGTGATTTCGAACATCCCCAGGAAAGATGCAGCAAAGACTATAAAAATCATGAAAAAGAAAACATTCGGGATCCAATGTGTGCTGAGGAAATTTGCAAAATTAGCGCCCAGGGTGACTGCTACAAGCGTACCGATAACGGTATAGATAAGAATTATGGAGAGACTGTAAACTATTGCCTGGAACCTCGCCTTCCGTGTGTTCACACTGTCGTGCATGAAAAAAGTTACGGTCATCGGGATCATCGGGAAAACGCAGGGTGTTAATATAGCCAGGAAACCTGCAAGGAGCGAAAATAGGAAAAACATCAGAAGTGATTTCTTTTCCTCTTTATCCATCCCGGTCGCTTTCCCGATTGTCTTCGTAGGAGTAGTGCTTGCGGTTATTACTTTTCCTGTATCCGACTTCTTACCAATGATATCGGAATTTTTAGCGACTGTATTTACGGCTGCAATCTCATTTCCGCCCGGATTTCCTTTGATATCAAATCCGAATTCAACATCATCGGGCGGAATGCACTTGCCATTGTCGCAACACATAAATTCAAGCGACCCCTTGACCTGGAAATCATTTTTTCCGAGAATCTTGATTTTTTGCTTGAAGACCGCTTTAATATCAAAATATCTTAATGTCTGGTTGTCAAACTGGGAATCTTTCTCTTCAATGGGTTTGGGCTCGGTCACATTCCCGATGAGTTGAAAATCCTTGCTTTTGTTGAACGTAAAAGTTGTTCCGACCGGTCCATTGGGGGGGAGCGGGTTATTTCGTGAATAGATATGCCAGCCATGGTCGATCTTTGCGATGAGTAACAGCGTTGCTTCGTCGGGTTTTGTTTGTTCAACTTTGAAAGACCATGTGACAGGAGTTAGCACCTGTGAAAAAGTAAATAATGGAATGAAAATCAACGCGAGGAAACAGGCAGGAAGTTTTTTCATCGGGCTTGCAGAGGTTTGAAATAAGTATGATTAAGTCGCAAATTTAACGATTTTTTCCCTTCAACCATCGTACCTGGAATACCTCTTTTGTTTGGGAGGTAACCCTGAAGCGGTGATCGATCCTGTACCCGACGATCCATAGGATATGGGTTCCGGAACAGAGCAGCCAGGTGTTTTCTTTCTCCGGGATGGAAAGCTTACTGTCGATGAAGTAATCGCTCAGTTTTTTCTTTTTATTCATCCCAAAAGGATAAAAGGAATCTCCTTTTTTCCACCGTCGCAGGATGAGCGGGAATACGATCTTCCGGAGGTCAAGATTGGCAATCTCTTTCGAAGGATCGATGACGAATCTTTTTATTGTAGCTGTTATTGTAAAAGAAAGGTGAATGGGTTTTCTGATTTCTTTTTTGTTTTCCGGGATGGAGATCCCGGCGTTTTTTAAACTGGATTCTTTTTTATCAGGAAGAGGATTCAGTATCAGTTCCTCACGATTCTTGATCAGCCGGTGGGTAGAAGAATAAAAAAAATTTCCTGAAGAATCATCATGTGAATGAAGAATATCACGGATAACGGCTTCATTAAAGCCAAAAGGAGACAACAACTCGAATGCATAAATATCAACCGGCGTAAGTTTTTTCAGGTCCTCGATCCGGATATGCATTCCGTTTTTATCGTTCCTGAAGATCTTTTTTTTTGTTGCTTCGATCGATTTCCTGAAAACGACCTCGGTTTCTCTCATCCGCAGGATGGTTTCGGTAAGGATGTGCGGGAATGCCGGATTCAGTTCGCGGAAAAAGGGAATCACTTCATGCCGGATTTTGTTTCGCAGGTATTTTGTTTCCAGGTTGCTGCTGTCTTCCCGGAAGATCAGTTTGTGTTTCCGGGCAAAACCTTCAATGCTTTCCCGGTAAGTAAAAAGCAGCGGACGTACCAGGTTCCCCTGCCTTGGAAGGATCCCGTGAAACCCGGCAATCCCGGTGCTTCTCAGCAGGTTGATGAAAAATGTCTCAACCTGGTCGTCGAGGTGATGTGCGGTGGCAATGGAATGGTATTTCTCTTTCAACCGGAGTTCCTCAAACCATTGGTAGCGCAATTCCCGTGCTGCCATCTGGATAGAGATCCCTTTTCCCTTTGCGTCCTTTGTTGTCAAAAATCGTTTAGTATAGAACGGAACTTTGTATTTGCCTGCCAGCTTTTCCACAAATGTTTCATCCGCATCCGATTCCATTCCCCGGAGCCCGAAATTGCAATGTGCGATGCCGAATAAGTATCCTGCCCGGTGAAAGAGTTCACTCATGACAACAGAATCAATTCCCCCGCTCACGGCCAGGAGTATCCGGTCGGCGGGGTTAAAAAGGTTCTGGTCAGCGATATAGGTCTTGAATTCCTGGAGCATAGGACAAAGGTAGATTTTCTTATTCATTCTTCATTCTACATTTTTCATTTCCACTTTGTGACTTTGTCACTCTGTGGCTCTTTTTCACCGCTAAGATTCGAAGACGCTAAGAAAGCAAAGGGATTACAACACATTAATCTCTCTTGACCTAATACCTAATGCCCAATACCCAAAACCTGAATAATTATCCATTATCAAAATATTTTTTGCAAATTTGTATTTGATGTTTAAAGGTACCAGTTAATTTCGCTATAACCCGCTGAATTGAAATCCTGTATTAAATTTAATTTCGATTAGTGTGAAAATAGATTTCGGTTATTATCTATCTATCTGCGCTTTTAACCGACTGCTGCCAAACAGATAACTGCCCGACAATTTGTCCTGGTCTTAAAAAATAGTTGCACTTTCGGACAACATTTCATATCTTTGCCTCATGGGCCAAAAACAGAACACCGAACTGTCATTTTTTACAAAGGATACTTTCAGGCGTTCTTCGTAAAACAGCGGGACAAAGTGAAAGATAAAATTATGTGGACTTTGGACTTAATAGAAGAACTTCCGAGGGTTCCTGAAACGTATCTCAAATACTTTGAGAACACAGATGGACTTTTTGAAATTCGGGTGCAACATGGAAGCGATATTTTTCGGATATTCTGTTTTTTCGACCAGGGACAATTGGTGGTTTTAGCAAACAGTTTTCAAAAGAAAACACAAAAGACACCGAAACAAGAAATTGAAAAGGCACTTAAAATCAAGGAAGAATATGAAAACGAAAAAAAATAACGTTGTGACACTTGACCAATTCAAGGACAAACACTATGGCAAACCTGGGACTACAAAGCGTGATCAACTTGAAGCAGGTTACGAGAACTTTAAGATCGGGGCTTTAATCCATGAAGCCCGACTTGAAAAAGGCATGACACAAGAAGAACTTGCTGAGAAAGTAGGGACAACAAAGTCATACATTTCAAAAATCGAGAACAACATTAAAGAAGCTCGTATTTCGACACTTCAAAAAATTGTTGAACTTGGTTTTGGTGGAAAGTTACAACTATCAATCAAACTTTGACATCTTAGACAACAGAAAAAACCGCATTTAACAAGCCGGCAGCTGAGCGGCATTTATAATGCCGCTCAGCAAATGTAGTTAGTTACAAGCAGTTTAAATACACATTTCTCATGAAACATAATGAAATTTTACGAGATCAAATATTTGAAATAATCAGGAATCAGATTAAGGATAATGATCCGCCCGAGACGAAGATTACCTATAATCGGTTAATAAAACAAGGATATGGTGATTTTGAAACGAAACAATTGATTGGCCAATGCATTGCTGTTGAATTATTCCAGGTTTTAAAATTTCAAAAACCATTTGATGAAAATAGATATATTAAAACTAACACTGCTATATGAAAGTAATCGGCATTGACATTGACAAAACAAAGGCAATTTTCTATGCCGTTGAAAAGAATGCAGGCGGAAACGTCATTAACCTGACAGGTGACTTCAAGTATGTTATTTTAAATAATGATACAGACAACTCAAAAGTGAGAGCATTTCAATCCACGGTTCATTCTTTTTTTGAAACCATTCATCCTGATAGAATTGCAATACTAAAAAGGCAAACAAAAGGACGTTTTAAAGCTGCACCATTGTCTTTTAAAATTGAAGGACTTATTCAATGCTACGAAAAACTTGAAATAGAATTTTTACCGCCTATAACAATTTCCACTTATTTCAAAAAGAATGATTTCAATCTTCAGCTTGAACATAATTATCAGGAAGGGGCAGCTAAACTTGCTTACTTCCTGGTTTCAGCTAAATGACATGCAATTTCTAAATCCAATTATAAGATAATGCAAATTATCCGGTGTTCCGGCCGGTCCTGAATATTTGGAAGAATTATCATAACTTCGCTGAGCCGGTATGGATGCGCCACAACCGCTCATCAATGAAGAAAAACAAAAAAAGTAGGAACCAAATAACAACAAACAAATGAAAACAACGATGTTTATTTCAAAGTATGAAACACAGATTTATGCTATCCTTCGGATTGTTGCAGGATTTCTTTTCCTATGGCACGGTTCACAAAAGCTTTTCGGTTTCCCGCCGGCAGGACATGAGATTCCTTCATACATAATGTTTATTGCAGGTCCTATAGAGTTCTTCGGTGGCCTTCTTGTCATGATTGGTCTTTGGACTCGTTGGGTAGCATTCATTTGTAGCGGAGAGATGGCTTATGCCTACTGGACAGTTCACGGTACACACATATTACTCCCCTTCCTGAATGGTGGTGAGTTGGCAATAATTTATTGCTTTCTGTTTTTGTTCATTTCAGCCAGGGGTTCTGGTGAATTCAGCATTGACCATTTAATGGAAAAGAAAAGTTAGTAAAAAAGTCTGAAGCATTCTTGAATCGGAAGTCATTTTTATTATTGACCAGGTTAATAGGTGTTCGGGTATGCTCTCTTTATGTTAAAGCATATTCCATCTATCTGAGTTAATTCTTGGGTGGGTGGATTTTTTTAAAAAATCGACTATCGACAGCTACATGAAAAATAATGGTATGTGTGGAAATGCAAGCAAGATAAATTGACCTTATATTGGTGACTAACTTGCTGATATATATCATCATTTAATAATTAATCCATGCATTATTCTAAATTGCGTGTAAATAAGAGCCTGTAATCATGGATGAGACAGCAAATATTTCACAGGGGAGTTCTTTGTTAATGGCTATTCATCGGACTGTAGTTATCACATGAAGGGTGTATTTTTGAAAGTAACCCAATGTTCTGTTTTAATAAAAACTAACAATCACAAAAATGAAAAAGCTCGTTTATCTTTTTTTGGTAATTGTTTTTGTAGTAGCAGGCTGTAAGAACAAAAAACAAGTCGTTTTCACTGTACTTGGAGTTTTTACACCATATCAAACGAATATGGAAAAACTCAATGGAAAAGTTGAAAAGGTAATTGAAACCAATTACTGGACTGTTCCTGATGCAGAGTCATTTAAGAAAGGAGACAAAATGACTAAGAAAGAGTTAGATAGTCTTAATTATACTGGTGATTTTGAAGCCACATTTGATGAAGCCGGAGATCTCGTTTCCTGTGCCATAATGGATGAAAACAAAAAGATTAATAATAAATGGGAACTCACCAAGGAGAACAACATTTTAGTCAGGGCAAATTATACTTACAATGACACACTCAGGAGATATCAGAAGCTAAAATGTGATAAAAACGGTGATATTATTGAGTATGCCAGTTTCAAGGCTGTGGTTGATACTCTGCTTGAAAGGTGGGTTGTTGAAAGGAACACCAGAGGAGATACAGTCATTTACAAGGTCATTAACTACAAGGGCGAGCTAATCTTCAAAGCGCTATTCCTTTATAATGATTTAGAACAATTCATTGGCTATCAGGGATATGATAAAGATGGCAATTACAGTGGCGGAAATGAGTTTAAGTATGATGATCTGGGAAAAGTATCAGAATTAATATTGTATAACAAAGATAAAAAGCCTACCTCTGAAAATAATTTTATCAATGAATATGACTCCAAAGGCAACTGGGTTAAACAAATCTGTAAGGATAAGAAAGGTTTTGCAATAATCGGAGAAAGAGTATATAAATACTTTGAGTAATCATTGACAAAAATCCTTTGAGAAAACCCCGGAGTTTATTTCCGGGGTCTACCCTCGCTGAATCATATGTGTTCAGTTTGCTCTCTTAAAGTTTATTTAATCATATTCCATCCATCTAGGTTGATTCCTGGGTATATTAGGTGTTCGGGTATGCTCCCTTTATGTTGCATTGCATAATATATGGGTCTAGGATGTGCAACTCACATGACAACTCTATCTATATCTCAAGAACCACTGAAAATCAACAATGCTAATTACATTCACCAGGTCCCCATGGGGGGACTTGGGTGAGTGGTTTTTAATTAATCAGATAAGAGTGAAAAATAACGTGTTAAAATAAAATTGATTTCAGCTTAAACAAGATGAAAATTTGGTTACAAGAAAAGAAAAATCCTGGTGGACTTTTATCCACGTATTTTATTATGTATATTAG
>JADGPR010000025.1 GCA_017882335.1 Bacteroidales bacterium
ATGCTGGATGCTGGATGCTGGATGCTGGATGCTGGATGCTGGATGCTGGATGCTGGATGCTGGATGCTGGATGCTGGATGCTGGATGCTGGATGCTGGAATGAAATTCACAAAGTTACAGATTCGTTGGTTCATTGAATAATTGTCAATTAAGCGACTAACCAAAATTTCGCCACTTCACCACTTCACCAACTCGCCAACTCGCCAGCTCACCGACTCGCCAGCTCACCAACTCACCAGCTCGCCAACTCACCAACTACCGGTTCGTAAAAATATATTGAAGAAGATTTGATCCCATCTGCAAGGCTTTTAACCGTGTTGGCTCGGAGTCATGATGAACATCCTGATCCTCCCATCCGTCGCCAAGATCACACTGATAGGTATAGTAAAGGATGAGCCTTCCTTCCCAGAACAATCCGAATCCCTGGGCCGGCATGCCATCATGTTCATGGATCTTCGGCAGGCCCTTCGGAAAATCAAAAGGTTTATGATAAAAAGGAAAGCTGATTGGAAGCTCAACAAGGTCAAGCTCGGGGAAGAGTTTTTTCAATTGCGGACGGATAAATTTATCCATGCCGTAATTATCGTCGATATGCAGGAATCCGCCTCCGATAAGGTAATCCCTGAGGTTCTTCTGCTCCTGTTGCGAGAAGATCACATTTCCGTGGCCAGTCATGTGCACGAATGGATAGTTGAAGATTTCAGGGCTTCCCACATCCACGGTAGCCACATCTTCACTGATGTTTGTCCCCAGGTTTTTATTGGCAAATTTCACAAGATTCGGGAGGGATGTAGGATTGGCATACCAGTCGCCTCCTCCGTTGTATTTCAGCAATGCGATCTGGAAGGATGGGGGAGGAGAGAAAGAAGCAAGCAGTAGTAATAAACCGAGAAGAAAGATCCATCTTTTCATAAAAGAAAATTCGAAATATTTTTTGCACATCATGAGTTCAACAATGTGATGGTATGGCATGCCACAATGCCGGCTGTCTCAGTTCGTAAACGACTTTTTCCCAGGCTTATTGGCAAGAATCCCTGTTTTTTTGCAAGTACAATCTCTTCCTGGGAAAAATCACCTTCAGGTCCGATCAGGATCAGAGCATTGGCCCCCCTATGATACACTTTCTGAAGTTCATCCTCTTCTGCTGATTCGCAGTAGCCGATAAATTTCTGTCCTGTAAAATCCTGGTTGAAAAGGCTCTTAAGATCGGCAGGTTCATTCAGTTTTGGCAGGTAGGCTTTCAGCGATTGTTTCATGGCAGCGATGAGGATCTTCTGCAGGCGTTCTGTTTTGATCCTGATCCGTTCTGAATGGGCGCAAAATACCGGTGTGATCTCATCGATCCCAATCTCGGTTACCTTTTCCAGGAACCATTCGAAACGATCCATGCTTTTCGTGGGTGCTATGCCGATATGCAGGTGGTTTTTTCGCTTCATGTATTCCGCTTGAATGGAAACCACATTCACCACGCACTTTTTCGGATCAGCAAGTTGGATCATGCATTCATAGAGGTTTCCAAGGCCGTCCGTCAGGTGGATCGTTCCGCCTTGTGCCAACCGTAGTACATGGGTGCAGTGCCATGATTCCTGTTCGCCAAGGAGATTCAGTCCTTGAGTTACAACAGGGGAATAAAAGAGATGCATTATAATAACTGGTGAGTAGTGAATAGTGAATGGTGAGTAAAAAAGTCAATATACTTTTAACTTTAAAAACTTTATGAACTTTACAAACTGTATTGTTCAATCCGGTTTCGGGGTATCGTTTCCTCCGTCGAGGACATATTTCCATTTCCCGTCGGGGAACCTTTTCCAGATGGTCACATAGGTTCCATATTCAACAGTATCTTTCCCGGTAGTCCGCAATTCCCATTTCCCGAAAGTATATCCCAGGTCGCCTGAAGCTTCAGCAACAATTGGAACCCAGCGAAGATGAATCTGTTTATCCGGAATGGTCTCAAGGTGTTTTGTGAGCTCGGCTTTCCCGAAAAGCGGAAGTTTCCCTTGCCTGAGCATGATCACGGAATCTGCGGCATAGGATAGAAATGCCTCTTTCATGCCTTTTTCAATGCTCATCAGGCAGAAATCCTGGTCGGTTTTCAGGAGCTCTTTTTCTAAGAAATTTTTATTCATCCCATGATGAACACAGGCTGAAAGGATCAGCAGGAGGAAGAATAATTTTTTAGTCATATTATTCCAGGATTACCTTTTTTACAGTCGTCGATTGATCGGACATTATCCTAAAAAAGTAGACGCCTTTGGCGAAACCGGATAAATTGAATTGTTTTTCAAGGTTTCCCATTTTTGCAGAAAAATGATCGGTAAATACCGTCTGTCCCTGAAGATTGAGAACAGACAGATCAATTCTGGAAGATGGATTTGAGATAAACACGTTTACAAAACCTGTGGTAGGATTAGGGTAAATCCTGATCTCTTCATGGTTATTTCCTGCATCCTGAATCCCGGTAGGTCCGGAGATGCTGATATTATCGAGAAAAAGATTGTTTCCACGGCGGTTATATGATTCGAAAAGGATTTTAATGTTCCGCTGTCCGGCCCATTGTGAAATATCCAATTGGTAGCAGTTCGTTCCATACGAAGACCCACACCAATCGTAATCGGATTGGGGAAAGAAGGAGGTTGACATTAGTGCATGGGTCGCAAAGACATTGGGGGTTCCATCGGGTCCTGCAGCGAGAAGCCGGGTCCAGGTGATTCCGCAATCGGAGGAGATCTTCACGATGAGGGAATCTTTTATTGTAGCTTGCTGGGCATAGGCATGCTTGAAACTCAAAGTCAGTGAGGTGTAAGAAGAAAAATTCAAGGGCGGACTGACGAGTTGATCGCGGCTGGATACGGTATAGTCATATAAATTCATCCATGCAGCAAGGTGCCCCGGAGTTGTACCAGCTACTGTGATTGTATCCCATGTTTTATTATTGTCTGAGTTCTGGATCGTCCAATGCTGGATATCAAAACCATTCTCAAATCCTTCTGTAAAGGGAAGAATGTAACCTCCGTAAGCGATGTAATCCAGTTTGGTCACCGAGTTATTTCCTGCACTGTTTGTAGCAGTCAGCCTGACCGTGTATAACCCGGGGGCGTCAAACTGTACGACCGGGTTCTGGCTGCTGGCATTGGTTCCCTGGAGGAAGGTAAAGGTAGCTGGTGCAAACTCCCAGTTCCATGTGGAGGGACAATAATCACTTTCATCCTGGAAACGAACGATGTCACCTTCGCATAAAACCGTTTTATCGGCTGTGAAACCTACGGCCGGAGCCTGAGCATTATCTACCGCGATATAATTGGTTTTTACAATGGAATCTGATCCGTTCCCATTCCATATTTTCATTTTAACGGTATACGTTCCGGGAGTGTTATAAACGATCCCCGAAGGGTTCTTGACATTCGATGTGGAAGGAGTCCCTCCGTTGAATGTCCATAGCCAGTAAGTAGGAGGACCACTTGAAAGATCTGTGAAATTGACGCTGCAACCGGCAGTCAGGTTGGTTTTGTCGGCGGAGAAATCAGCCACCGGAGCTGCATGATACATGTCTGAACCCCACAGGCCTCTTCCATAAGTGCATCCCCTGATCACATCACTGGAAACACTGTCGTTATCATAATAAATTTCCACTTCCGTAATCTTGGCATTCGCAGGAAGCCCTATATTGAAAGCAACCCAAGCGTTCATGGAGGCATTTTTATAGTAAACCCCTGCATCTGTGCCGATGTAAAGTCCTTCCAGGTCATTTTTATAATAGGCGATCGAATTCACATGTACAGCAGGCAGGTTTAAGCTGATATTGGTCCATGTGAGGCCTTTGTTTACAGATTTATAAACTGCATTCCCTGCGGTGATATAAACCGTGTTCGGTTCGGTCGGGTGTGAGGTGATGTCTGTAATAGCGGATGCTGAAGGCAGGGTGGAGGTCAGGTCGATCCAGGTGGGATTTACATCCATACAGTTGTCTGACCTGAATAAGCGGTTGTCTGAACGGGCAGCATAGAGAATATTCGTATTTGCAGGTGAATTTTCAACTACTGCCATGTTGTTGCTGTTGCTTCCGGCAAGGCTATTCGAAATTTTCTGCCAGGCAGGGTGGGGATTGGTTGACTTTATATTGTTGCTTCTCCAAATATTCTTGTACCCGATGAACATCGTGTTCGGGTCTGTAGCATGAAGGACAAACGGGGTTACCCATCCTCCGCTCTCCGTGATCCCGTTCACACCGTTCCCGGCAATGTGATTCTCACTGTTATTATTATATCTCCGGTAAATATCTCCGTAATATATTGTGTAATAGGTATAGGCATCATTGGCATAGTCAATAGTGCATTCCATCCCGTCGCCACCTCCGGTCGCAACCCAACCGGTTGGGGACAAGGTGTAGGTCCCGTTATCCTGGAAGCCATTGATGACATGGTTTTTTGACAACTGGGCCTGTCCCAGTTTATAGATCTGGCCGATGGTAACTCCTGTTATCAGGAAGGTCCAGGTTGAACCTCCGTTACCGGTAGACCAGACTCCCCCGTCATTCCCTGCATACAGTTTCCCATCGACCGGCGAAAAGCCGAGATAATGGCAATCTGCATGTACAGCCGGTACGCTGCATCCTCCATACCAGTGCGAATTGATGACCCAGGTTGATCCGCCATCCGTTGATTTCCATACATTCACACCGCCGACATAAATTACATTGGCATTCGTCGGGTCGGCAGCCAGGGCAAGGTCATACCAACCTTGTCCTCCTGTATCGGTGCCATCGCAACTCCAATCCATGATGTTAGGTGAATTGGAACGAAGGCTGAAAGAAAGCCCTGAATCGGTGGAACGGTATACTCCGCCATATCCATTATCACCAGCGGCATAAAGAATATAAACATAGGCAGGATTTGCTGCGCTGACGGCGATGATTGAACGTTGCCCGCCGCCGAGGCCTGAGGTGATAAGGGAAAATGTCACCCCATTATCTGTTGACCGGTAGAACTGGGAGCCGCCGGCAGCATAAACGATGGAATTATTCCCCGGTTTAAACTCAATGCTTTTGAAATTTCCTGATTTTGTCTGCGTCCAGTTGGTTCCCCCGTCAACAGTACGGTAGATTCCTCCGTTGGTGGCTGCAAGCAGGATAGATGCATTGGTAGGATCCTGAAGCATCCCGCCTACTGTTTTATCGCCCATCCCTGTTTTTGAGGGTGTCCAGGTCACTCCCCCGTCAATGCTTTTATAAACACCCAAACCGCTGGCATCTCCGGCATCGCGGTCCCCGGTTCCGATAAAGATTCTGTTTGGAGAAGAATAATCCACGATAATGGCGGAAACACCCAGTGTGGGTAAGGTATCCGTATGCGTAACCCAGGTAAGACCACCATCGGATGACTGCCACATTCCTCCGGAAGGCGCTCCGATATAAATTTTATTCGGGTCGGTCGGATGATAACCAACGGTATTTACCCTACCCAAACCTTCATAACCTGCGGGCCCTGGTGAAGGGATGACAGCCGGTCCTAAAGAGATCCAGTTCCCGTTTGTGGAGTTGTTGCTCTTTAAAAATTGTTCATATGCTTGTTCTGCCAGTTCCGGTGCGGGACGGTCCCCGTTTGGAAGAATACGGCTCTGCATCATGTATTCCCAGCGTTTGAAAACTTTCCATCCGCAACCTTTCGTGATCTTTCGGTTTTGCCAATAGAGATTGAACGCTCTCTGAACTTTAAAGAAGTTCACTGTTGGATCCTGCATCATCTGCACCCAATAGGGGTATTGAGCAGTATCATTTGAAACATTCTGAACCGGGATATTTTTTTGAGATCTACCGGGAAGTACCAGCATGCATAACGAGAATGCAAGAAGAAAAAACTTTTTCATGAAGGAATAAGATTAGAGGTTTTCTGAAAACAAAGGTAGCGTTTTTTTCGGTTTAATGGCTTCATTCCCAACTTTTCAGGGAAAAATTTTCTCCAAAACTACCAGACTGAGAACAAGGAGCAGAAAAACATTCATGGTAATGAACAGCAGCCTGTATCGTGGATTCTGTGCAAAATACAGTTGATAGAAGAAAAGGGCCAGGATCACCAGGTTCATTCCCAGGATTATCACTATTGATAAAAAGAACATCCAGAACCCGGAAAGTACCAGGAGGAGAGATGTTCCGGTGGCACCGATCATCCAGGCAAGGATGATATTCCGGAACTGGTATTTATTGAAGATATCGGTCATTACAGGAAATCCTGCTAACCGGTATTCATCTCCGTATTTAAGCATCAATAGCCAGAAATGAGGAATTTGCCAGATAAACAGGAAAAATGCCAGCAACAGGACAGGCCGGTCGGCCAGCGAACCACCTGCAGCTGACCAGCCCATAAAAACAGGAATCACCCCCGACAATGCACCGGGAACAACGGCAAAGGCTGTCTTCTTTTTCAACCAGGTATAAAAACCATTGTACCAGAGGATATTCAATATTCCCAGGATAACACAGGTCCAATAGTACCCGGATGCAAGTATCCCAAATCCGGAAAACAGTAGAAGAAGTGCGATAAGGAAAGCTTGTTGTGAAGTGAGTTTGCCGGAAGGAAGCGGCCGGCCTTTTGTACGATCCATCTTTGCATCCTGTTCTTTTTCCTGGATCTGGTTCAGGACGGATGCTCCGCAAGCAAGGAGAAAGATACCCGCAAGAGGGACAACCGATTTTACGGATACTTTCCCGGATGCTACCACCCATGCGGCAAATGCTGATAACGTCACAGTGAGTGAAATAATGATCCGGATCAATTCCGGAAAGATCCGGGTAAGGAAAGAGCGCAAAGTTATTTAAGGGTTTTCAGGTATTCAATGATCTTTTTTATCTCGTCATCCTTGATGATACCTTTATAGGATTTCATCACCCCCTTTGAAAAACCCACCACGACATCTTTATCAGGTTCATAGATCGATGAAGTGATGTATTCATCATCAACCTTCACCTTTCTTTCATTCCCATTCGTTGTTACCGTTTCCGTTTTCCCATAGAGGCCCTTAAAAGTTACGCTCACAAGCCTGGAACCATCGAGTGAATGGCATCCGATGCAGGCATTCTTCTTCAGGATCACAAGACCTTCCGGCTCTGGGGATGCAACTTTCAATGCCTTCAGCCAGGTAAAAAACTCCCTGGGCGTGACAACCCTGACTTTTGTACCCATGTATGAATGGCGAACACCGCAATAGGCTGTGCAAAAGATCTCATACTCACCGAGCTTTTGCGGTGTAAACCACATATAGTTATTTTTTCCCGGAACCACATCCTCTTTAACCCGGAAAGCCGGAATCGAGAAACCATGAATGACATCTTCGGAATGAAGGTTCAGCTTAACGGGGTTATTCAGCGGTAATACCAGGACATTTGCCACTTTTGAGCCGGCGTATTCAAAACTATACTGCCACATCCTGGCGATCACTTTCACCTGCATGGCATTTTTCGGCACCCAGATCATAGGCTGAAAAGCAGCATATCCGTAGTAGAAAAGAAAAAGAACAATGATGATCGGGATCGTGATCCAGGTGATCTCAAGCGCTGTGCTGTCCTTTACCTGTATTGCTTTCGGATGCCTTTTCCTGTTGTACCGTACGACAAAGTATATCATCGTCGCGGTTATAAGCAATAAAAAGAAGAAACTGATCCCAAAAAGCAGTTTAAAAACCCAATCTACTCCTTCAACAAAATTTGATGCGCCGTACATACAATATTAATTACGAATTACGAATTACGAATTATGAATTATGAATTATGAATTGAGTTTATAAAGTTTGTAAAGTTCTTAAAGTTATAAAGTACCATCGACATTTTTACTCACCAGTTCACCAGTTCACCACTTCACCACTTCACCACTTATTTATCGGAAGATATAATCTGAGAATGTAAGGATAATAACGGAGACGTAAATTGCGAGTACCATGATCACGAGTATTTTGAGCAGAATATATTCTACCTTAAGATGCATGAAATAGGTCATTACGATCCCGGCTTTGGTGGAAGCCAACACCAGCGCTATCAATGCCGTAAATGCGGTAAGATCCAGCCAGGGGACCAGGATGGTGAAGGTAGTCAGCACCAGCAACCCAATCAGTACTTTTGCATATACCGGATACTCTGTTATGTGTTTTACTTCTGTGGTCATTTTATTCTACAATTTACGAATTACGAATTACGATTGAATTTTTTGATTTACGATTTACGAATTGAGTTTATAAAGTTTATAAAGTTATAAAGTACCATTGACATTTTTACTCACTAATTCACCAGTTCACCACTTCACTAGTTTTTTATTTCGCTATTTCGCTATTTTCTATGTTACTAAATAAAGTAATGGAAACAAAAATATCCATATCAGGTCTACCAGGTGCCAGTACAATCCGCCATTTTCAAGCAGCACATAATGTTCATCGTTGATCAGTCCCATTCTGACCTTGGTCAATGCGATAACAAGAATTACGGCTCCGATCACAAGGTGAAGCATATGCAATCCGGTCATGAAAAAATAAAGGCTGAAAAAAAGAATATACCCATGTTTCAGCGACTGCATCAAGTCCGTGCCGGGGTACAAAGTCATCGAAATTTTATGTCCCCATTCAAAATATTTATCCACCAGAAAGATGACCGCACACAGTAGGGTTATACACAACAGGATGGTAGCCATTCGTTTGTCCTTTTTCTGGACAGCCGTGATCGACATGGCGACCGTCATACTGCTGATTAGCAGAACCACCGTATTCAATGCCCCGATAAATGTGTTGAGTTGCAGGGAAGCCTGGTGAAAATCTGCTGTATACCTGTGACGCATCACTGCATAAACCAGGAATAATCCGCCGAAAAGCAAGATCTCAGTAAAGATAAATACCCACATTCCAAGCTTTGCGCCAACATCGTCCCGTTGCATTTCTATATGATCCATGACAACTAATTACGAATTATGAATTATGAATTATGAATTGAGTTTATAAAGTTTGTAAAGTTTTTAAAGTTCATAAAGTTATAAAGTACTATAGCTCTTTTTACTCACCAATTCACCAGTTCACCAGTTTTTTAACTCGCCAACTCGCCAACTCACCAGTTCGCCAACTCACCAGCTAATCATAGTCATACGGATTATCCGGCACCGCAGGCGGAGTGGCGAAATTCTCCATCGGCGGGGGAGAAGGCAATTGCCATTCAAAGGTCTTTCCACCCCAGGGGTTGGACGTAGCTTTTGCTCCGTTCTTCCGGAAGAGGTTCACGATAAGAATGATAAACCCGATCCCCAGGATATAACCTCCGATAGTAGATATCTGTTGTGCCCATGTAAATTGAGGAAGATAATCAAAATACCTCCTGGGCATTCCCTCGATCCCGATGATAAATTGCGGAAAATACAGTAGGTTGAACCCGATGAACAGAAATCCCCATGCAACATTCGCAACACGGATATTATACATCCTTCCGAACATCTTGGGATACCAGTAATGAATCGCTCCCAGGAAAGCAAAGCCGACACCTCCAAAAATGATATAATGGAAATGAGCAACAACAAAGGAAGTATCATGAACCTGGATATCGGTCGCCAGTGCACCTTGAATAAGGCCTGTCAATCCTCCGATGGAAAATAAAAAGATAAAGGCAATGGCATACAGCAGCGGGGGTTTCAGGTCGATCGAGCCTTTATACATGGTGGCCACCCAATTGAAGACCTTGATTGCGCTGGGAACGGCTACCAGGAAAGTGAGTAGTGAAAATGTCCAGATGGCTTCTTTACTCATTCCTGAGGTGAACATATGATGTCCCCAGACAAAATAGCCTACCCCTGCAATGGCCAGGCTGGAAATCGCGATGGCTTTGTATCCGTAAATCTGCTTCTGACAGAAGGTCGGGATAATTTCCGTGATGACACCCATGGCCGGCAGGATCATGATATACACTGCAGGATGTGAGTAGATCCAGAACAGGTGCTGGTACAACACGGGGTCGCCACCCAGTGCAGGATCAAAGAAGCCGATATGGAACATTCTCTCGGCGATGATCATCAGTAAGGTAATACCAATCACGGGAGTAGCAAGGACCTGGATCCATGCAGTGGCATAGATCGCCCAAGGCAACAAGGGCATTTTGAAGAAACCCATCCCGGGGGTACGTAACCGGTGGATCGTCACAATAAAATTAATCCCTGTAAGGATGGAAGAAAAACCGAGGATGAAGGCTCCGCTCACTGCTGCTATAACGTTGGTGTGTGTTTGAGTGCTGTAAGGCGCATAGAATGTCCAGCCGGTATCCGGTGGGCCGTTACCGGTAAACTGGGAAATGACTACAACTGCTGCACCCAGGATATACAGGTACCAGGCAAACAGGTTGAGTCGCGGAAATGCGACATCGTTGGCGCCGATCATGATCGGCATGACAAAGTTGCCGAAGACGACGGACAGTCCGGGGATCACGATCAGGAAGATCATAATAAGTCCGTGCAGGGTAAAGATGGCATTGTAGGTTTGCGGGCCGTAGAATTGTTGTCCTGGTTTAAAAAGTTCGGTTCGCATGGTCTCACCGAGGATCCCTCCCACGATAAAGAAAACCATGATAGACCAAAGGTAGAGCAGGCCGATCCTCTTATGATCGGTAGTAGTAAGCCATGCCATGATTCCTTTCCGTTTCCCGGTATCGATCAGATAACTCGGTTCTTCATGAAGATTTGTGTTCCCTGTCATGGATAGAATTTCTTAACTATGAATTAGATGGATTTGAGGTTTCTTTTGATCTTGACTTTTTCCGTGATGAACGTACCAGTAAAGAGATAAAAAAGATCACGGCAATAAAAATGATGATGGTGGCGCTCACTTTGGTTATAGCCAGGCTATAACGCCTGCCGGCCGGGTCATAAGTGAAGCAAAAATCCAGTATACGGTTGATGGTTGGCCGTGAAATCCCTTTCTGGGCTTCGATCAGCGCCATTTTAACATCGAAAGGAAGGTACGATGTTCCATAAAGATAACGGGTGATCTTGCCTTCCGGGCTCAGGATGATGATGCAGGTCGGATGGATGAAATCGTTTCCTGCATGAATAAATTTATACCCTACTGCATTGGTGAGTGCATAAATATTCGCACTATCCCCAGTCAGGTAGTTCCAATATTGTCCGTGGGGCCTGCTTTTATTATCAAGAAAGTTGTTCTTCTTGTCTAAGGCTTTATCCGGTGTATCCAGCGCATTGAAACTGACCGTTACAATCTGGTAATCTTTGCCAAGTTGCATATCCACTTTTTTTACGACATTCGAAACGCCGGCCAGCAATTGCGGGCAGATTCCCGGACAATCAAAATAGATCAAGGCCAGGATGGTCGGGCGTTTGATCAGCTCCTTCAGGTTTACTGGTTTGTTGTTTTCATCCCTGAATGACAAGCCATCAGGAACGGTTTTGTCGAGGTGTTCAACAATCCCAACTTCAACCGTATCTGCAGGGTCTTGTGCCCGGACATGAAACCCTGCAAACCCCTGCATCCAGGCTATGATAATCAGAAGTGCAATTTTGTATTTCATAATATTTCGTATTGAATCAAAAGGGTATCTCACGCTTGTGAAACAGGCTTGTCATCTTTGTACATCCCCGCGATCATCAATGCTCCACCCATCAGGGAAGCATCTTTAAGGAGTTCGATCAATGCCAGGGTCGAGAATTTCGTATGCATCGACAGGATGGTTACCTCTGTTGGATCAAAAAGCGCCGGAACATGGATGGTAAGGATGAAGATAAACAGCAAAAGAGCTAACAACAAACACGACAATTGAATGTACTTCTTTGCAATGATGGAAATACAGGCGGCAATGAGTGCCAACCCGGTAATGATAATGGTATATCCGCCTCCGGGTATGAATGTGCTGATCATTCCAAGATAATAACTATTCATGAGAAAATGGTTCAGTCCAAGTATGCCGAAAGGCAGGGCGAACAGGATTCTTCCGATGGTTGTAAGATATTTCATTTTTTGATTCGTTTAAATTGTCTGTTTCAATTTCTTTAATGAGATCAGGATATAAAAGATGAATCCCCACACGGTGACCAGTGACAGTGAGAAAGTGAGGATAAGCCATACAGGCGCTTTTGAACGAACCGACCACATGGCACGGGCATCGGTAAGACTTTTCACCATAACCGGTTTGCCGATGGAAAGCCTGGCTTTGACCTGATTTGCATATAGCAACCCGGTTTCATCTTTGACCCTTGCCATAATTTCCAGGATGCCGGATGGTCCGCCGGGCAAGTCGGAAGGGAAGTCGAACAAAACAAGCCCCCTGGCATTTGTCGTTTTCGGGTTGCCCACCGTGAGCGTACCAAAATAGCGTTTCACGTTCAGTTGAATATCGATGCCTTTTGCAGGAATTTCTGATTTGTCCTGCTTGATCTCTTTGCAAAGAACATAGAGTTTCTTATGCCGGTAATTGCAATACATCCGGAGTTTGACGTTTTTACTCCCGCTTCCTGTCTTTACAATGGGTGTTGGTTGCACATAGTTGGCATTAAAACTCCGGATATAGGAAATCACCTGCCAGCGTTCCTCTTCTGAAAGGATATTTCCGAACTGAGGCATGGGCGCTTTTCCGGTGGTGACCCTGTAGAACATCTCTCCGTCGGTTTGTTGCTGAAAAACAACAGAAGCGGGATCTCCCGGTGGAGGATTGATCTTGGCCCAGTTCTGTTTTCCCGGATCTCCATGGCAGGATTTGCAGTTTTTCTGGAATACATTCTCCCCGGTTTTTACCGTCTCAGGCGTGAATTGAAATGGGCACACCTTTTCTTTTACTTCCTTAGGAACCACCCAAACCGGTGCGGCTGATTGAGCAAATGCACTAATCCTTAAGACAATAAAAACGAAAAAGAAGATCCCCAGAAATTTCTTCATCATATTAAACAATGTTTACTCCTTTGTTCAATTCATAACTCATATCTCACCTCTCACATCTCACTTTTAATTCTGAATTCCTGCATTCCTGCATTTTTAATTCTTCTCCTCCACCAGTCCCCGTTCTACTGCTGTCTCCCTGATAGGGACCACCGGGAAAAATTTCGATAGCAGTGTTATAATGATCAGCGCCATAAAAAATGATGACAAGGTGATCGCAATTTCTGTCAGGGTCGGGGTATATACTTTAAAATTGTAAGGCACATATTGAATGGGCAGGTAAGGGTGTTCCTGGGCGGGGATCACAATGATATAACGCTTGAACCAGGAACCTATGAAAATGGCCAGTGAAATGATCAGCATTGGGAGTGGAGTCCTCATCTTCTGGAAAAGCATCAGGATGATTGGGAGTATCAGTCCGCCGATCTGCACTGCCCAGAACATGAGCGCAAACCGTCCACCAAAAAGATCGTGCAGGTTGATGGCTTCTGCAGTCTTGAGCTTATATGCAGGGACAAGAAATTCGTTGATGTTAAAATAAAGGTATACCAGCATCACCATGACAAGAAGTTTCCCCATGTTGTTAAAATGCTGGTTGGTGATGTAGTTGTGAAGTTTGTAATTTTTCTGGAAGAAATACATGGCGATGATCACGGCTGATCCGCCGGAGACGAAAGCCCCGGTGACGAAATAGGGTCCAAAAAGGGTGCTGTCCCAACCTGCGCGGAAACTCATGGCGAAGAGCCAGGAAGTAACGGTATGGATGGCCAGTGCACATGGGATAATGAGGATGAGAAGAATCCTGACACAACGCCGGATGATATGGTTTTTCTCTGGCGTATCCGTCCAGTTCAGCGACAGGACCTGGTAGGTTTTTTTTACCCATCCGGGCAGATGGTCGGTTTTTTTATGAACCCAGGCGATATCGGAGATCAGGGTAAGGAACAACAAAAGGGCGCTCAGAACAAAATAGGTTGTAACCACGGTGACATCCCAGAGAATTGGCGACTGAAACCTGCCATAGATAAATACATATTCAAGGCGGTCGGGACGCCCCATGTCCATGATAATGACCAATCCTGCGATGGCTGCAAAGGCTACTGCAATGATCTCTGCGATCCGGGCAACTGGCGTGATCCATTTGATCCCGATCAACCCGAGCACACCGCTGATCAGCATTCCGATCAGGCTGGTTGCGACAAAGAACACGAAGTTGGAGAGGTACATCCCCCAGGAGACGTAATCGCGGATCCCGGCAACACCCAGGCCGAAGCGAAGCTGAAGGGTATAGGCGTAAAGGCAAATGCTCAGGCCGATCAGGAGAAAACCCATCCATATCTTGAATCCGCGTGTGATCCGGATATGAAACGTGAGGTCTTCCGTTATTTTGTTGAGCGCAGCGTTGTTTTCATCCATGTCGTTCATATCTTTTTCGGTTCTGCGTCCTTTGATGGTTCAAAAGGGAATAACCTGTTTTTGGGTGGAAGGTAATAAACCCTGGGTTTGGTGCCGAGTTCAGGTAGCAGCTGGTATGCTCCGTTTTCGCTGAGCAATGTGCTGAGCCTGACGCTTTCTTTGGTTGTGCCATTGGTCACTGTATCTTCATTTTCATCCCCGAAATAATAGACTCCGTTCGGACAGGCGGAGACACAGTAGGGGAGTTTCCCTTCCCGCAGCCGGTCTGAACTCATCAGGCATTTGGTGATGGTGCCGATGCGCTGCGGAATGTTGAGTTCAATATTATAGGGAAGGTCTTTATCCTGTTCTTCGAACTTTGGTTTGCTCCAGTTCAGCATCCGTGCGGAATACGGACAAGCGGCGATGCAGAAACGGCACCCGATGCAACGTTCATTATCGATCAGCACGGGGCCATCGGGTCGTTTAAACGTGGCATCAACCGGGCATACTGCAACGCAGGGTGGGTTGTCGCAATGCTGACAGGGTTTGGGCATATGGAACGCAGGAGTATGCGGATTCTCCTGCATCTGCAAGGTATTGATATGAAACTGGTCCGGGCGCAGGTGATGGGCAGCCTGGCAGGCAGCGATACACTGGCGGGCATTGCGGCATCTTGAAAGATCGATCACCCAGATCCAGCGCCGGCCGGGAATCCCTTCCCTGCCTCTTAATTGCATCTGTTGTTCAGGTGATTTCTCCAGGGCTTTCAACTCCAGCGAATCTACCTCCACAAGCTTGTTGTCCTGCGTCAGCAGTACACTTTTCTTTCCGCCTTTCGTCTTGGATTTTTCAAAAATGTCTCCGGAAAAAAGTGCGGCAGCACCGGCAGCGATTCCGGCTCCGATCAAACCAATGTTACGTAAGAATTTTCGCCGGGAAGCCTGTTTTGAATTTTCCGGCTCAGAATTTTCCTGATTATGCTGATTAGTTTGGTTTTGTTCATTCTTCGGATGTTCTTCCATAGTCTTAGCGTCTGCCGGGTATCATATGCAAATATAAAGAAATATTCATGTGAGAAAATCTAAAAAGATGAACCCGGTAAAAAAAAAAGAAGCTGCCTCGTACTGAGACAGCTTCCTGAAATTCCGCCTGGACTTCCGTCCTTTAGTGGAGAGATGAATTATTGGATAACAACTTTTTTATTGATAGTGCCATTGTCCAATATAGCTTTCAGGTTATAGATACCGGTGGTCAGTCCGGAAGTATTTATAGTAATCGTTTTTGCATTGACCGTCTGGTTGATCACAACCTGGCCAGTTGCATTGTAAACCTGGATCTCTTTAATGTTAGTGGTAGCCTGAATTGTCATAACATCTTTTACCGGATTCGGGAAAACAGATACGGCATTTGCATTGAGTTCATTGATACCAACACCGCCAACATGGATATAACCGGTTTTGACCAGTGTGTTTGTGCCAAAAGCGCTGGTAATAGCTAAGGTTACATTTTTATTGCCGGATGTATTGTAAGTAATGGCAGGTGGGGTTTGCAATGTCGAAGTTGGCGGGGTACCACCCTGGAATGTCCATAAGAATGTGGTGGGATTACCAATTGATTCGTTTGTAAATGTAGCGGTCCAGCCCAATGCGATGAGAGTATCCGGAGTTGAGAATTTTGCAGTAGGAGCCTGCAGGGAATCTCCTGCATAGATGAACATACCACCGGTAGATTTTTTTGCAGCAGCGGAAGATCCTGCCCAACCAGTCGCGATATCAAGCCATGCAGTAGCCTGGTAATCGCCTCCTGCAGTTATTACCCACCAGTTCTGTCCTCCGTCGTAACTGAAAGATACCCCTTGATCTGTACTTGCGATACCGGCAGAACCCACATAAGTGCTGGTACCGGGAATATGAATAATGTATCGGGCATACATGCTACCACCAACAGCAAGATCTTGCCAAGTAGCACCGCCATCGGATGTAATACTAAGCGCAGGCTCGATACCTAGATTGAGGTAAGAACGATAGGCAATACCATGCAGTGCATCTGTAAATTCCGGGGCTACCACCTCAGCGTTTCCAAAGGAGGTCAACGCAGCAGTCCAGTGGAGTCCTTTATCGATGGAGTGGTATACCCTTCCTTCGTTGGTGCCAAACCACACATTGTCGCCAAAGGCACAATAATCTCCGGTTATTCCATATTCACCACTTGATGAAGGAGCAGGAATGTTACCTGTGACCACACGGGTCCATGTTTCCCCTCCGTCAGAGGTGGTATAAATTTCGAAGTATCCCCCGAGCGGGTCGCCTATGGCAAAACCATCAAGGTTATTAAAGAAATGCATGGCGTCGGCAAAAGAACCTGATCCATAAGCTGTCCCTTTTTTAACCCAGGTTGTGCCACCATTAGTGGTTTTATAAAGACCCTGGGTAGTCCCTGTGTTCATCACTGCCCAACAGGTATTCTCATCAATAGCAAATAATTGAGATAAACCGGTTCCGGCATTGAATGTTCCTAATGTCCATGTCAAACCACCATCTGTTGATTTGGTATACGTATCAATGATAAGGCCTGTGGCACCAATACCATAAGCCCACAAGGCATTAGTGTTATTCATACCAACAGAAATCTGTCCAACACCCACGCCGACAGCAAGATGGGAATTGACTGCAGTCCATTGAGCTAAAGTGGCTAACGAGAAAGCCAGGATAGCCATTAAAGAAAGTAATGTCTTTTTCATTTCATTAAGTTTTTGGTTAATAATTATTATTTGAGCAAACTTACATAATTTTTATTGATAAAATTTTTATTGATAAAAAAAGAAACAACAAAAATTGCAGGTCTCTACTTTATTTTGGATCAAAATTACTACTATTATTTAAAATTTCCCAATGGATTGAATATTTTTTTCGGGATTTAGTAACAACGGATTAACTATGAAAATTGTTTATGTGTGTTGTCCTTGATTTAAAGCCGGATCATAAAAAAAAGCTGCCTCATGTACGAGACAGCTTTCCATTATTCAGCATATACCTCCTTCCTGCAGCGGAGTGAGGGATTATTGAATAACTATTTTTTTATTAATTGTGCCATTCTCCAGTATGGCTTTCAGATTATAGATGCCAGTGGATAATACAGAAGTATTAATGGTCATCGTTTTTGCATCAACTATCCGGTTGATCACAAGCTGACCGGCTAAATTGTAAACGAAGATCTCTTTTATATTCGTATTAGCCTGAACGGTCATAACATCTTTAACGGGATTCGGGAAAACAGTTACTGTATTTGCACCGAGTTCGTTAACACCAACCCCGCCAACATAAATATAACCGGTTTTGACCTGTGTGTTTGTTCCGTAATCGTTGGTGACAACCAGGGTGACATTTTTGCGGCCGGATGTATTATAAGTAATGGGGGGTGGGTTTTTTAATGCTGAACTTCCCGGAGTTCCGCCCTGGAATGTCCATGCGTATGTGGTGGGACTTCCGGTTGATTCGTTGGTAAACGTTGCGGTTTCGCCTAAAGCAAGCAGTGTATCCGGAGTCGAGAATTGTGAAACGGGTGGTTCCAGCGGACCGCCTGTCCATCTGAACATCCCGCCGGTTGTTGCATCGGTACTAAAACCGCCTGCCCATCCGATCGAACTGTTGTACCATCTTGTAGCAAGGAATTGGGTTCCGATGGTTGCCGTCATGTCAGTCCAGTTATGCCCGCCATCGAAAGAATAGGTTACACCTGTAAATCCTGTTGCTGCGCCTGTTGTAACATAAGTGTTGGCGGTTCCGGGAAGATAGGCAAAGTCATTGGTAAAAACGTTCCCGGTTGCTGTAACTGCTGTCCAGGTTGTACCTCCATCATGAGATTCCACCAACTCACCAGTTGAGGTTGCATTCTTATCCATTGCGATCCCATTACTACCATCCTTGAACCTGACATCCACATATTTTGCGTTCCATCCTGTAACAGGGATTGCTGCAACGGTCCAGTTAAGTCCTTTGTTAACGCTCTTGTAAATTCGTCCTTTATTGGTTCCGAACCACAAAGTGTCATGCACTGCAGAATAATAACCTACCACTCCGAATTCGCCGGATACCGGTGCAGGGCTGTTGGCAGGAGGGACTGCGGTCCAGGTTGTTCCTCCATCGGTAGTGGTATACATTTCAAATTTACCGGTGATCGGATCACCCATGGCCCATCCGGTATTGGCATCAAAGAAATGGATGCAATCGGGGAAGGATGCACTGTTGCTGAAAAGAGCCGTGGTCTGGCGGGTCCATGTTGTCCCTCCATCTATAGTAACATAAACTCCCTGGGGATTGGATCCGGTTTGCCTGTACATCGCTACATAAGCTTTGGTTGCAGTCATTCCGAAGATCATAGCCGGTTCCATACCGGAACATCCATTGATGACGCCGGGTGTCCATAAGGCACCGCCATTGGCCGTTTTTGTGAATTCCTGGATGTAGTTGGTGGGTGTGACGCCATCATAAGCAGTAGCCCATACGATACTTGAGTCAACGACGTTGACATACTTTATACCCCTGGATGCAGTTGTGAATCCACTGGCCTGTTCGGTCCACTGGGCATTCGAAATCATTGATGCCGCAAAAAATGCGACCATAAAGAGTAATGCTTTTTTCATACCTGAGATTTTAAATTGGTAAATAATTATTATTTGAACAAACTTACATAAAATTTTAAAAAGAACAACAAGTTGGGTAAAAAAAAGATGGACATCTCCGAAAAAAGAATGGGGCAACTCCTGATTCCTCATTCCGGCCCTCTTCATCCTGAGTGATAAACCAATTTTTTCGTACTTTTGCGATGGATATTTTAGCAGTAAACATAAAATAAAGGAAGAATAAAATGTTTGAAGGATTGACCGATAAGCTAGACCGGGCGTTTAAAGTACTCAAAGGACAGGGACATATTACCGAGATCAATGTAGCGGAGACCTTAAAGGATGTCAGGAAAGCATTGCTGGATGCCGACGTCAGTTTCAAGATCGCCAAGCAGTTTACAGACACGGTGAAAGATAAAGCGCTGGGGCAAAACGTCCTCACCGCCGTTTCCCCTGCACAGCTGATGGTGAAGATCGTGCATGACGAGTTGACAGAATTGATGGGTGGCATGAAAACAGACTTGAACCTGAAAGGCGATCCGGCCGTCATCCTGATTGCAGGTTTACAGGGATCCGGGAAAACCACCTTCTCCGCCAAACTGGCAAACTACCTTAAAACAAAAAAAGGAAAAAGCCCGATACTTGTTGCGTGCGACATTTACCGTCCTGCCGCCATCGAACAGCTTAAGATTCTCGGACAGGAGATTGAAGTCGAGGTCTATTCCGAAGATGATAACAAGGATCCGGTAAAGATCGCAAAGCATGCCATCGCCTCTGCGAAAGACCGGGGATTCAATGTCGTGATCATAGACACCGCAGGCCGCCTGGCCATCGATGAAGAGATGATGAATGAGATTGCAGCCGTGAAGAAAGCAGTTAACCCGCACGAAACCTTGTTCGTTGTGGATTCCATGACCGGACAGGATGCCGTGAATACTGCGAAAGCATTTAATGAACGTCTCGATTTCGAAGGGGTAATCCTTACTAAACTCGATGGCGATACCCGCGGTGGAGCTGCACTGACCATCAGGGCTGTGGTTGAAAAACCCATCAAATTTGTAGGAATCGGTGAAAAAATGGAAGCCATCGATATCTTCTATCCTGAACGTATGGCCGACCGAATCCTGGGTATGGGCGATATCGTTTCACTTGTGGAAAGGGCTCAGGAACAGTTTGACGAAGTGGAAGCCCATAAGCTCCAGAAAAAAATTGCCAAAAACCAGTTCAACTTCAACGATTTTCTTTCCCAGATTAAACAGATCAAGAAGATGGGCAATGTCAAAGACCTGATGGGAATGTTGCCCGGGATGGGAAAGGCGATCCAGAACCTTGACATCGACGACAACGCTTTTAAAGGCATCGAAGCCATCATTCATTCGATGACTCCTGAAGAACGTGAAGATCCTGCCGTAATCAATGGAAGCCGGAGGAAACGGATCGCATCAGGAAGCGGCGCAACCATCCAGGAAGTTAACCGGCTCATCAAGCAGTTTGATGACACACGCCGCATGATGAAAATGGTGACTGCAAGCAAGGGAAGAGGAATGGCCAACATGATGCGGAACATGAAAAATATGAACTAAAAGATGAGAATATTATGAATTTACTGGACGGGAAACTGGTATCCGACAGGATCAAGGCAGAAATAGCAGCAGAAGTAAAAACAAAGATGCTCGATGCAGGAAAGGAAACGCCTCACCTTGCTGCTATCCTCGTCGGCGAAGATCCTGCAAGCCAGACTTACGTTGCATCAAAAGAGAAAGACTGCATGGAAGTCGGATTCATCTCCTCCGTGTATAGATATCCTGCAAACATATCGCAGGAAAAACTCCTTGAGGCCATCCGTTTTCTTAACAACGATAATGATATCGATGGGTTCATTGTGCAGCTGCCGCTTCCCGGTCATATTGATAAAAACAAGATCATCGAATGCATCGACCCTGCAAAAGACGTGGATGGTTTCCACCCTGTAAATGTCGGACGGATGGTACTGAACATTCCTTCTTATATTCCGGCAACTCCTTTTGGCATCATCACTTTGCTGGAACATTACAAAATTGAAACTGAAGGAAAACACTGCGTGGTGCTTGGGAGAAGCAACATCGTCGGAACTCCTGTCAGCATTCTGCTTTCGCGCAAAAGCAAAACCGGGAATGCAACCGTCACCTTGTGTAACAGCCATACCGCGGATCTTCAGGAAATCACTGCAACAGCGGATATCCTCATCGTTGCCATGGGGAAGAAGGAATTCGTAACAGCCGACATGGTGAAAAGTGGTGCAGTTGTAATTGACGTCGGAATTCACCGGGTTCCATCCCAAGAAACAAAATCCGGATACACACTGACCGGGGATGTGAAATTTAATGAGGTGGCAAAGAAATGCAGCTACATTTCACCGGTACCGGGTGGGATCGGCCCGATGACCAGGGTATCGCTCCTGCTCAACACCCTCAAGGCTGCTAAAAAAGAATTTATATTCTGACCGGTTGAACCCAGACGATGAAATATTGCTGAAGGAGGGGAAAGTGCTTCCGCTCATGGAAGAATTCTATTCCTTACAGGGAGAAGGGTTCCATACAGGACGACCTTCTTATTTCGCCCGGATCGGGGGCTGCGACGTAGGTTGCCACTGGTGCGACAGCAAGGAATCCTGGAATGCCGAAAAATATCCGCCGGTAGCCACCGACACGATCATTGAACATGCCGCTTCTTATCCTGCTAAATCCATCGTCGTAACAGGAGGAGAACCGCTTTTGTACAATCTTGACTATCTATGTAAAGGCCTTCACCTGCAAGGGATCGCCACATTCCTTGAAACATCCGGATCATCAAGACTTAGCGGTGAGTGGGACTGGATCTGCCTGTCGCCGAAAAAAGATGCGCCACCATTGCCCGTGATCTTTGAGAAAGCCAATGAATTAAAAGTAATTATCGAAGATGTGCCGGATTTCGGTTGGGCGGAAGAAAATGCCGGCCGGGTTTCATCCTCGTGCATCCTGTATCTTCAGCCAGAATGGAGCCTGCGTGATACGATCATCCCGGTGATCGTGAAATATATCCAGATACACCCGAAATGGAAGATCTCTTTACAAGCACATAAGTATATGAGGATACCGTAACAACATCCAGCATCCAGCATCAGTCAATATGAAACTTAAACACATAATACCCATACTCACTTTCCTGCTGCTGCTGAGTTTCACCAGTGCGACTGCACAGACTTCTCCGCTTTCAACAAAATCGAAAAAAGCAGCCTCGATGTTCACGGAGGCGATCGGTTATTATGACCGGAAAGATTTTCCGAAAGCAATCCGGATCCTGGATAAGGCCATCCAGGAAGATCCTGCCTTCGTGGAAGCCTTTATCCTGAAAGGTGATATCTTATCAGAAGAACAATACCCGAGAGAAGCTATTGTCCAGTATAAAAATGGAATTGCCGCCAACCCTGACTTTTCACCGGTAATCTATTTTATTGTCGCCAATGTTGAATTGCTGACGGGCCGTTATGAAGATGCGCGGAAAGATTATGAAAAATTCCTCAGCTACCCTGATCAACCGAAGGAAAAACAGGCGAAAGCCAATAAAAATATCAAATCCTGTGACTTTGGGATCAACTCCATGGCACACCCGGTTCCGTTCAAACCTGAAAATCTCGGCGATAGCATTAATTCTCTTTATGATGACTACATAAATGCAGTTACAGCGGATGAACAGCAGTTGTTTCTCACGCGCAAACTTCCCAGGATACATCATGTTTCTACTGAATCCACCGAATTTAACGAGGATTTCTACAAGTCGGTAAAAACCGACAGTGTTTGGCGAAGAGCAGTGAACATAGGGGCACCGGTCAATACCGAAGAAAATGAAGGAGCACTTTGTATCTCCCCGGATGGAAAATATATCTTTTTTGCAGCCTGCAACCGGCAGGATGGCTTCGGCAGCTGCGACCTTTATTGGTCAAAGAAGACCGGCGACATCTGGTCGGACCCTGAAAACCTGGGATCTGTCGTGAATTCAAGTACATGGGACTCCCAGCCTTCTTTTTCATCCGATGGAAAAACACTCTATTTTGCAAGCAAACGGCAGGGTGGAAAGGGCAGTTCGGATATCTGGAAAACGGAACTCCAGCCTGATGGTTCATGGAGTATCCCGGTTAACCTTGGAGATTCGATCAATACACGGTTTGAAGAGATGGCACCCTTCATCCATCCGGATAACCGCACCTTGTATTTTGCTTCAAGAGGTCACCAGGGGATGGGTGGCTATGACCTGTTTTATTCAAGGCTGGATGCCGACGGGAACTGGTCAACCCCGGTGGATATGGGATATCCCATCAATACGTACGCCGATGAGATCACCCTGGTGGTGAATGCGAAAGGCGATGTGGCTTATGTTTCAAGTGATAAGTTAGGAGGCAAAGGCGGAATGGATATCTATTCCTTTAAATTATATAAGGAAGCACAGCCGGTACTGGTTACTTATTTTAAAGGCGTTGTTTTTGATAAGGAAACGAAAAAACGCCTGGAAGCAGAATTTGAACTCGTCGACCTGGCAACAGGAAAGACGGTCTCCCGTTCTTCTTCCGACCCGGTGAGCGGCGAGTTTCTGCTCTCTCTGCCTACGGAAAAAGACTATGGACTGAATGTTTCCAGGCCCGGTTATCTTTTTTATTCTGATCATTTTGCCTTGCGTGGCGAAAGTTCAAAAACGAAACCCTTCATTTACAATGTTCCTTTGCAACCCATTAAGGTAGGAGAAACCGTTATCCTGAAAAACATCTTTTTTGATACGGATAAATATGACCTGAAAGGGGAATCCAGGAGTGAACTGGCAAAACTGATCCAGCTTTTGAAAGGCAACCCGGACATCCATATCGAAATCAGCGGACATACCGATAACCATGGTTCGGCCGATCACAATATTGTGCTCTCTCGGAACAGGGCCCAGGCAGTTTATGATTATCTCATCGTGAACGGGATTACACAGGAACGTTTGAGCTTTTCCGGTTTCGGACTGACCCGTCCCATCGACACCAACGATACGGAACAAGGGCGGGCGAATAACAGGAGAACGGAGTTTAAGGTCGTCGCTCAGTGACAAGTTTCCATGAATGCCCGCACACTCACACATCCAGTATCTAGTATCCAGCATCTAATTTTTTTTTGCTACTCTGATACTTAATCAGTACCTTTGCACCCCTAAATTTTCAGGAAACTAAGAGGATGATCAACATAACACTACCCGATAATTCCATCAGGCAATATCCCGAAGACATTACCGGGATGGAAATTGCAAAAAGCATCAGCGAAGGACTTGCACGCAATGTGCTCTCCGTTTTGGTGAATGATGAAGTTTGGGATGCGACCCGCCCGATCCGGACCGATGCGAGGGTACGTTTGCTTACCTGGAATGACGAGGAAGGAAAGGGCACCTTCTGGCATTCCTCTGCCCACCTGATGGCAGAAGCCATCGAACTGCTCTATCCGGGAGCCAAGTTTGGCATCGGGCCGCATATCGAGAACGGATTTTATTACGATATTGATTTTGGCGATAAAGCCATTTCTTCCGAAGATTTTCCAAAGATTGAAGCAAAGATGCTCGAGCTGGCAAAAGAAAACCAGGCATTTGTACGGAAAGAAGTTCCGAAGGCAGAAGCATTGGACTATTTTACCAATAAAAATGATGAATATAAGATAGAATTGCTGCAGGATCTTGAGGACGGACAGATCACCTTTTATGAATCCGGCCATTTTACCGATCTTTGCCGTGGCCCTCATTTACCGGATACCACAACCATCAAGGCTGTCAAGTTGCTGAATACGGCAGGCGCTTACTGGAGAGGTGACGAAACACGTCGTCAGCTGACACGCATTTATGGCATAACCTTCCCGAAACAGAAAGAACTGACCGATTATCTTGCCCTTCTGGAAGAAGCAAAGAAACGCGATCACCGGAAGATCGGCAAGGAAATGGAACTCTTCACTTTCTCGCAGAAAGTTGGACAGGGGCTTCCCTTATGGCTTCCCAAGGGTGCATTGCTGAGGGAACGCCTCGAAATGTTCCTGAAGAAAGTTCAGAAAAAAGCCGGCTACCAGCAGGTTATTTGTCCGCATATTGGAAATGTGGAGTTATACAAAACGTCAGGACATTACCAGAAATACGGCGAGAGTTCCTTCCGCCCCATAACAACTCCGGTTCCGGGAGAAGAGTTCTTCCTGAAACCAATGAATTGTCCGCACCATTGCGAGATCTACTCCTTCAAACCCAGATCTTACAAAGAACTTCCTATCCGGATCGCTGAATTCGGAACGGTATACCGTTATGAGCAGAGTGGCGAGCTTCACGGTCTTACCCGCGTTCGTGGATTTACGCAGGATGATGCCCATATCTTTTGTACACCCGACCAGGTGAAAGATGAATTTAAAGGTGTGATCGACATTGTCATGCTGATTTTCAAGGCGCTGGATTTTAAGGATTTCGTTACCCAGATATCTTTCCGCGACAAGAACAATAAAGAGAAATACATAGGTACCGACGAGAACTGGGAAAAGGCCGAACAGGCCATCCTGGAAGTTGCACAGGAGCGGGACCTGAACTATGTGATCGCTCCCGATGAAGCTGCTTTCTATGGACCGAAGATGGATTTCATGGTGAAGGATGCCCTCGGAAGGAAATGGCAGTTGGGCACGATCCAGGTCGATTATAATCTTCCCGACCGTTTTGAACTTGAATACATCGGAAACGACAACCAGAAGCATCGTCCTGTAATGATCCACCGTGCCCCGTTCGGGTCAATGGAACGCTTTGTTGCTGTTCTGATCGAACATACTGCCGGACAGTTCCCGCTCTGGCTCACTCCCGATCAGGCTATCATCCTGCCAATCAGTGAAAAATATCAGAATTATGCAGAAAAAGTTTTACAATTCCTGAATAATTCCGATATTCGCGCCCAAATTGACGACAGGAATGAGAAAGCCGGCAAAAAGATCCGGGATGCCGAACTGGCAAAGATCCCGTTCATGCTGGTAGTAGGAGAGAGGGAAGAACTGGAAGGAACCGTTTCTGTACGAAAGCATGGCCAGGGTGACCTCGGGCCGCAAAAACTGGAAGACTTCACCCGGTTCATCACGGATGAAGTATCCAAAGAATTAGGAGAAATAAATTGATAATTGATAATTCATAATTGATAATTCATAATTAAAAGTAGGAGGATATACTATAGCACTTCCGTTTAGCAGCAATTTTAGCAGGGGAGGCCGCCGGCCTTTTGTAAAAAAAGAAGACCCTCACAAGATCAATGAACATATAAAAGCCACCGTCGTTCGCGTGGTTGGGGAAAATGTTGAGCCGGGTATTTATAACCTGCGTGAAGCATTGGTAATGGCAGAAAACCGGGGACTCGACCTTGTGGAGATCTCTCCGACTGCAAACCCACCGGTTTGCAGGGTGATCGATTATAAAAAGTTCCTATATGAACTGAAGCGGAAACAAAAGGAAATGAAGGCGAAAACCGCCAGGATTATCGTAAAGGAGATCCGTCTCGGTCCCAATACCGATGACCATGATTTTAACTTTAAACTAAATCATTGCATCAAGTTCCTGAAGGATGGAGCCAAGGTTAAAGTGGATGTTTTCTTCAAAGGAAGATCCATCATCTACAAGGAACAAGGTGAATTGATCCTGTTGAAATTTGCCCAATCCATCGTGGATTATGGAAAAATTGAACAAATGCCGCGACTGGAAGGAAAAAGAATGATCATGATCATCGCACCAAAGAAGTAAAACGTGACGCGTAACGCGTAACAATTTTATGCCTAACACCCAATACCTAATACCAAATAACTTAATACTTAATACTTAACACTTAAAACTAAAATTTCAAATGCCAAAAATGAAATCGAAATCCGGCGCCAAAAAAAGATTTGACGTTACAGGTACCGGTAAGATCAAACGGAAGCATGCTTTCAAAAGCCACATCCTGACGAAGAAATCAACCAAGCGGAAACGTAACCTTACCTATTCCGCACTGGTAGATAAATCGGATGAAGCCAATGTTAAAGAAATGCTTCAACGTTAATTCAATCATTGTTTAACTTACCCGAAGCTTTAAGGACCCGCAAAGGGACGCTCAGGTAAAAAAAATGTAAACATGCCAAGATCAGTAAATGCAGTAGCTTCAAGAGCAAGAAGGAAGAAGCTGCTCAAACAGACAAAAGGGCAATTCGGCCGCAGGAAAAATGTCCTGACCGTTGCCAAAAATTCCCTCGAAAAAGGTTTAACCTACGCATACCGCGATCGCAGGACCAAGAAAAGAAACTTCCGTGGCTTATGGATCACCCGCATCAATGCAGGTGTCCGGGAACACGGGATGTCTTATTCGGTATTCATGGGCAAATTACTTGAGAAGAATATAGCCCTCAACCGTAAAAGCCTGGCCGACCTCGCAATGAATCATCCGGAAGCTTTTAAAGCTGTTGTTGATTCTTTGAAGGATTAGTCTTTCATCAAAAGATTTATTTCTTTTATCTTACACACGTCATGCATAACGCGTAACGCGTGACGTGTCACGTTTTATTTTAATTGACCGAAAAATCTATTTTTGCAAAAAACAACGTATGAAAAATATTTATAAGTATCATCAATGCAACCCCGTTTTGATATAGTTCTTGAAGAATCCCAGGAACTGATCCGTAACCAGGCGTTTGGCAATGATCTCTTTCCGGTTGTTGAGAATATAGACCACAGGGGTAGTGCTTATATCGTATTGCTCATGGTAATCGCCCGTCAGAGCTCGTGGTCCATCCACGTTGATCCAGTCCATTTTTTTCTTCCGGATGGTTGATTTCCATTTGACGAGTGATGTATCGGAACAAACCGCGAAGATCTTTACGCCGAACGTATCTTTATTTTTATCATAAAACTCCTTCATCTTTGGGATCTCCTGTTCACAATGCCCACAATCGGGATCCCAGAAGAAGAGAATCAGGAAATTGGATTTAACTGAATACATCGATACAGGCTGGTTGTTGGTGTCGAGCATGACCATGTTCGGCGGGATCTGCCCGATCAGTAAAGGTCTGATCTTATTGGCTTTCTTTATCAGTTTCTCAACAACTGCAGGTCTTTCCCATGTAGCCTGGCGGGTGATATAATAGGTATCGACTATATGCACGAAGATGCGGTCAAAACCCATGATCTCGGAATTTTCGGAATGATAGGTCGCATACCAGACAAGGTATTTGAACATCTCCGGATTTGGTCGGGCCTTTTCGATCAGGATATCGGTTTCCTTAATAAGGGTATCGGGATTCTGATATAGGATATTATCGAAATATTTCTTCAGTTTATTATCAAATACAGGGGTCCGTAAGAGCCGGTCATCAGTGAAATCGGTTCCGTCCCAGTAATGAGCCTTGATGTACCGGTAGACAAAGGTTGAATCCTTCCTTCCGTTTGGCAGGATAGGGATCTCAGGAATTTCCGGTTCCCGCATGGCATTGATGAAAAAGGCAACGAAGGAGGAGGGATGTTTCTCTGCAATTTCCAGCTTATACCGGATGATCTCCTTGTTTATGGCCTCTGATTTATCATTAAGGAGATTGATGGAATCCTGGCTGGTCTTCCCGCGAACAATAAGCTTTTGCACTGCCTGGATCTCTGCAAACCGGGTTTTGTTGTACTTAAGGTAATCGTAAAAAAGTTGATTTTCCGGAGAGCCGGTGATAACCATTTTCCCTGAAAGGTCTTTCAGATCGGTTTCCATGCTGAATTTCCGGTCGTTGTTGATAATGAATTCAAAATAGCTTTTATCATTGATCACTGCGAGGTAGATGCCTTTCGGAAAATCAGCATTGGCTTTGAAAGTAAACCTTCCTGCTGCATCCACTTTCACCGTATCCTTTACATAGTTACCGTTACCATAATAAGTTGCGATCAGGCAGATGGTATCTTTCATTCCTTTTACCCGGAAATTTATCAGGTATCCTTCGTTCGCTGCTTTCAGCTGGGCTGAAATTCCCCAAGATCCAAGGAACAACAGAAGAAGGAGAATTTTTTTCAAAACTTTAGTATTACTGATGTACATCGCGTAAAAGGTCATTGATCGTTTTAACAGGGTTGAATGTGATCAGCGGAACCTCGACAAAAAGAGTGATCCAGCCGGCCATTGAACCATTCCACAGGCCTGGCAGTTCCTGGGCTTTTAATGTCCGGCCTCCGCTCGATTTCATGGAGATGAACCCGGTGGATTCGTCTACAAAGTCCTGAAGGTTAAACGGGTTTCCCTTATAATCTATTGTACAGCAAACCAGGTCAACCGGGTTGAAATGCGTAGAAGCCCGGAAAATCACAGTTTGTCCTTCATCGTTCATGTTGACCTGCGAAGATTCGACGATCTGAAGTGAGGGTTTACCGTTCGGACCGGTAACCCAGAAAGGTCCGCCACCTGGTTCGCCCTCGTTCCTTACCATGCCGCAGACCCGTATCGGGCGGTTGAGTTCACGGGCAAGGATCCTGCACTGTGTTTCTTCAGCCTGATGTTCAAACTCTGCCGAAAGGGATATCAGGTTTCGTGAAGCAACAAAGGAGGCCATTTCCCGGATCTTTTCACCGGTGACATTTCCTGATTCCACTAACTTTAGAAAATCGAAGATTCTCTGTCGGATGTGCAACAGGTAACCTCCGATCAGTTTTTTGTTTTCAATAGTCGGGGCTTTAAGCCTGTCGGGAACAATGTTGTCGATGTTTTTTATAAAGAGGACATCTGCATCCTGTTCGTTCAGGTTTGCCAGAAGTGCACCATGTCCTGCCGGCCGGAAGAGAAGGGTTCCGTTGGGATTCCTGATGGGAAGATTATCTTCGTCAACCGCGATGGTATCGGTGCATGATTTCTGTATGGAATGATGGATATCCAGCCGGGTGTGAAACCGGGTTTCATACTTTTCCCTGACGGCAGCAATCTTTTCATCAAATTTCCAGATGTGTTCCGGGGATATGGTAAAATGTATTTTTGAAACACCGTTCCGATCCATCGTATAATATGCAGCTTCAACAAGATGCTCTTCCATGGCAGCCCTTGGGCCATCTTCATAGTTGTGAAACGCAAGCAAAGCCTTTGGAAGGGCGCTATAATTCAAACCAACCCCACTGAGTAGATGATCGAGGATGGGGGCGAATTCTTTTTCAGCCAAAGACTTTTCGATGGTCTTTCCTTCTTTTTCCAGGGAATCCTGCAAATCATGATAAAAAGCGAAACGATGAATATTTTGAAAAAAGTAATATGCCGAATTGAAGTCTTTGTCGGCAAAATAATTTTCAGGAATTCCTTTGGAGGTCTTCAGGGACTCATGGAATTCAAACAGATGCCTGAACATCCTGCTGGCAGCGCCGGAGGCAGGAACAAATTTGATTACCCGGAGGGAAGGGGCCAGTTCCTCGAAGAACCGAATTAGTTCATTTTTTTTCTCTTCACCGAAGGTGATGATCCCATCGTTCTGGATCGCGGGTCGCAACAGCCGGATAAAAGGAAATCCTTTGCGGAAATGATCCAACTGATTCTCCAGTATTTTCAGGGTGATTCCTTTTTTTTCGATCAGATTGAGATCATCCTGTTGCAACATTCCGTAAATTTTTAATAACTTTGACAAAATTATCCTAAATTATGAAACAGATACTCAGCACGGTATTATTTTTCCTTGTGATAACAGGTTTTTCACAACAGATACCACAGAAATATTTCATTGCTTTCACTGATAAGAACGGAACTCCTTATTCCATCAGTAATCCGCAGGCATTTCTCACACAAAGGGCAATCGACCGCAGGGCCGCACAGGGAATTCCCATTGTTGAAGAAGACTTACCGGTAAACCCGGCATATGTTACTGCTATTGCGGCAACAGGGGTACAGGTTTTCACCCGTTGCAAATGGTTCAACGGAGTCACTGTAAGGGTTACCGATACTGCGGTATTGGCCTCAATCCGGGCGCTTTCTTTTGTTCAGAGTGTGACCAGGGTATCCTCCTACAATTTCAAAAAATCCGCCATTAGTGACCGGAAATTCCGGTTGGAAGAAGGACTTGGTAAAACAGGGGGGAACCATGAAGGCAGATCACCGGGTTCTGTTCAAACCTATAATTATGGTCCCTCTTACAACCAGATACATATGCTCAACGGTGATGTCCTCCACAATTTGGGATACCGCGGCCAGGGGAAAGTCATTGCAGTGCTGGATGCCGGATTTCAGCATGCTGACGTCAATCCTGTTTTCGACAGCCTGAGGGCAAATAACCAGATCCTAGGGACCCGTGATTTCGTGTATCCTGCCGGAGGAAATGTTTGCATTTACGGTGACACTGCACATCCTCATGGAGCAGAAACTTTTTCCACAATGGGTGGCAATACACCGGGACAACTGATCGGAACTGCACCCAAAGCATCTTATTGGCTGATACGCACAGAAGATGCACCTACCGAAAATATCGTAGAGGAATATAATTGGGTGGTTGGCGCAGAAATGGCCGACAGTGTGGGCGCTGACGTGATCAGTTCTTCCCTTGGATATTCTACTTTTGATAATGGCTATATGGATCATACCTGTGCTGATATGAACGGGTATACCAACCCTTCAACAAAAGGAGCAAATATAGCTGCCAGCAAGGGAATAGCAATTAGCATCAGCGCCGGTAATGAAGGTGGATCACCCTGGATTTGTGTAAGTTCACCATCCGATGCCCTGAGTGCACTGAGTATCGCTGCAGTGGATGCATCAGGCAATCGTGCTGGGTTCAGTTCTACCGGTACAGTAAACGGGAGTTATGTAAAGCCGAACATTGCTGCACAGGGACAGAATTCCTATTTGTGTTACCCGGACGGTTCATTCGGCCCCGGAAGCGGGACTTCCTTTTCTTGTCCAATCAATGCCGGGATGATGGCCTGTTTATGCCAGGCAAGGCCGAACATTGACCAGTATCACCTGCGCCTTGCCATCGAGCAAAGTGCAAGTCAGTATACGCATCCGGATTCTTTACTTGGATACGGGATTCCCGATTATTCCAGAGCCATGCTCATTTTGCACGTTGGCGTAATCGGCAAAACCAGCTTTTGGGCTTATCCCAATCCGTTTAAAGATTTTTTTACTGTTTCGTTCGACACAAATATGTCCGGAAATTTTGAGATCAGCCTGATCTCAATCACCGGCAATATTATCCTGAAAACCAACAGGATGATCGTTGCTGGAGGGGGGAACACCTTCAACATCAATAATCTTGCTGGCCTTGCACCTGGGATGTATATTCTGAAGATCTCCTCAGGAAGTATAACAGAATACCTGCACTTGGTAAAAATTGAGAAGTAAGAAAGTCTGATAGGCCGGAGGTGAATCTCCGGAATCTGTAAAATGCCAGAGAACGGAAATCGTCTTGTGGCATTTTTTTTATTCTATAAGATGAGATTGATCCAAGAAGGTTTACTACGGTCGAAAGTAGGGTAGATCGATGAAATTAGATTGAGGCTGTTTCAAAAATGACTATTCTCTTTCACCACAACCCTGACTGCCGATAGCCAAGGAAGCCAAGGCGCAAAAGTTCGCAAATAAATCTTGAACTTTTCTGTGTTCTTAAGTCCAATTGTCTCTCTTGATTTGATTGATTTCTGATTTTTACGAAAACTGTACTTTGTCAAAAAGTTTACGATAGTAAGTTTCTAATTAGTATCGTATTGTTTATAATTGCCAATTGTAATTTGACACGACTACAATGATATTTTGTCTGTTACTTTATAGCACTCCTAAGTTAATAAGCGATACAGAAAACTACTGAAGTTAAAGTCGGTACTTTACTCTCTCAATGGTAATCTGTGTTTTATCTGTAGATCTCAGTGTAATTCCCCAACCCAGAAATACTGAATCAAAAGAAACTATCTGATCCAATCAATCCTTAATATACTTCACCATTCTTTACAAATCAATTGTTGATTAGCAAATCGATTTGTTTACAATTGGAATTACATTTGTAAAGGTAATAATATACTAATCTACACCAAATATTAGTGTTTACTGGTTTGTTGAATTGTTTACAATGATAATACAAATGTAAACGTGATAATTAGCGAAAATGTTTCAATGTCCACAGTGTAAGATTTTTAGTTGTTCCAACGTGAAGTTTCAATCAAGATTCCTTGTGATTTTTACTAAAAAATAATACAAAAGATTGTTTGTAATTATTCTCCATTAACAGTAGTTTTGTTAATAACTAATATGGATAAACATTGACTTATCCTGTTTATAAGTAATTTTAACGTCTAATTATTAAATTGTAAAACTATGAATGAAGTAACAACAGAAAGGTTTGCTCCCACCGTGTGGATTAAAGTTAGAATTAGCAACGGAATGTTTAATTCCGAAAAGGCCGTTTATATACCCTTATCAAGTGGTGTGGAGATAAGTATTTTTGCTGATAATAGCATTTTAAATAAAAAAGGTAACGATTGGTACCTGCAAGTAACAAAAATAAAAGAATGTCCAGATAATAAACTCTTAGTTTTATTACCTACCGAGGCTTTCGAGACATCATCCAGATGGGCGGAAGTTAATTATAAAGCCGCATAAATATTGATATTAAGCAACGTCGATATCTTACACGGATTAAAAGACGGATCGTTCTCAATAGATCCGTTCCCCGGTGAAGACCCGGGAAAACCTCCGTTTAATACATCTTCTGTTGATTTAAGGTTAGGTGAGGAAATATTGGTATTAGAAAAAATAGACCCCGTACAACTTGATTTAAGGAAGCCGGGAATTGCGCACTTTCTGCACAAAAACTCCAAACACATACCCATTACCGAAAGGCAACCATTTACTTTAATAAAAGGTGATTTTGTCTTGGGGACTACACTTGAAAGGGTTAATTTTCCAATTCACCTTAATGGATTGTGTTATAGTGCAAGGATCGAGGGTAAAAGCTCAATCGCAAGGTGTGGTATATTGGTTCACTTCACCGCCCCGACCATCCATGCTGGATTTTCGGGAAATATTACTTTGGAAATATTGAATATGGGTGCGTTGGATTTTCTATTGATCCCCGGAATGTTTATTTGTCAGTTAATAATCGAGGAGGTAAAAGGATATCCTGTAAATACCCCCAACCAATTCGTTGGTCAAGACAATCCCGCCGGGGTAGTAAAATAATTTTTATCTTTTTGAGAAATCAAGAGTTGCTTCTGAAATAATGGATAACTGGAAATCCGTTTGAAATTCTGGTTATTTCCCCCATCTTTTCAAAATCAGGTTCTCCATTTTCCAGAACGGGTACAATTACACTGGTTTTGTCTATCCTTTTTTTCCCAAACTTACGTGCAAAAACATATCTCCACTTTTCTTTGCTAAGTAAAAACGCAATATAATAAAGTGCGTTAACGGGGATTATTACATCTTTCTTTGGGGTTAGAATTGCCACCTTATAAAATGCGTAATAAGAGAATTCCTGAACAAAACTCGAACAAATACTGCCGTCTGTTGCAACTGTTATAGATGGAAACGGATATACTCGATTTGGTTTCCTCCATGTTGTTATCCCATTCATAAACTCACTTGTAGATACTACTGGCATATTTCCATCATCCAAATCTTCAATTTCATCCTTTCCTCCTAAAACGACATCAAAATATTTAGAAACATTCATGTTGCCAAACGTTATACCACTAAATGATATTGATGATTTTGATTCAAATAATGTTTTTTCAACAATCAGAACACCCCGATCTTCAATGGAATTATTAATAACCCGATTCCCCATTGCAATATAAAAAGATGCATGTTTTCTAATGAATTCTTCAAATTCATAAATAAAGTCAGCGTCCGAATGAATTTTATTCTCTATATAATTTTCAGGAGCCCATTCTTCAGATTTAATATTTATAGATGGATATGCTGTAAATTCAGGTATGGAGGATTTTTTTTGAAACGCGCTTAGAACATCTTGTAGTTGGGAGCCGTCTTTTTCAATCCTGTATTTCTTCTTTACTTTAAATCCATCGTTTACAATCCGAGCCATGAAAACTTTTTTATTTTCATGGGGTACCCCTTTCTGAATTATAAGAATTGCGGTATTGTAAGAAGAATAAGGTTCAAATAAATCAGGTGGTAATGTAGCAACAAAAAAAAGTGTATTTGATTTTAATATTTTTTTATGCCAGTCGTCCATTCTTACTAATAAAGAGTATGGTACGATTGACGCAAGGAAACCTCTATTTGTAATGCTTTTTAATGCACGATCTAAAAATTTTATGGTAGGCGTATCTGTCTTTTTATTATGCGGAAATGGGGGATTCATTAATACAAAATCAACATCTTGTTCCGGATAGTTAACTAACTTAAAACAGTTATCTTTCACAACACCACTTTTGCCGTCTCCCCTTAAAATCATATTAGTGATACAAAGTGCAGCAGTTGCCGGTTCGGATTCTATACCAAATAAGTTATTCCCAATTAATTTTACCGCATCTTCATAGGGTAGATTTTCCTTTGCAACCATTTTTCTCAAAGCACCAACGAGAAATCCGCCAGTACCACACGCCGGGTCTAATATCGTATCAGATGGAGAGATATCGAGTATTTCACACATAAAATCAATAATATGCCTTGGTGTGAAATATTGACCAATTGTATTTTTCCCTGTATATCTAAAGAATGTCTCGTAGAGCTGACCCAAATAATCATGCTCTTGTATAAATGATCTGATATTGAGTGTTTGTAGGATTTCAACTATTTCCCACGACATTTCTGCAAGAATGGTGTTCTGATTATCCACCCTCAGGCTTTTCGATAAAACAGATTTCCCGGCAGCCGCCAGGGCTGATTCCGAATTGGAATTTATTTGATTGAGAACAACTTTGTGGTTGACCGATACCTCTCCCTGCCATAATGCCAACATAAATGTTGCAATATAGGTTGGTCTTAATTCGTCCTTTATCTTACATTCGCGAAAAATCTCATTCAATCTATTTGCGTTACTTGCGAGAACCTTTCCGCTTGGTATCTCTGGCTTTACTTCTATTAGGGAGGGATTCTGCAATATTCTTTCTGTTTGTTCGGGTGATGGTATCCAGTCAACAGGAATCCCGTTTAAAGTTAAATTCACCCAATCCTTTCCGATTAACCTTTTTACCGAAACGGCACATATCTCTTTTTCTCCCCCAGCAACGCCAACGCATAGAACATTATGTGAGTGTTCTTTACAGGCCTCTCCATAATGAATTGCATCGGAAATTGCTAAACCAATTTGTTTTGAATCTGGCTTTGTTTCTACTATTAATATTGGTTTTAACCCCTCAAAAGAATCAACCAGTAAAAAATCGGGATACCCGTCCCCAGTACCTTTTTTTGATTTTGATTTTCCTTTAAATATTTTATTGAGATGTTTATGGTTTTTGTATTCATTTTCTTCAAGACACTGCCCCCCATTCCCAACAAGATCAGTGTTCCAATATCTAATTTTTAAAATTTCTCTTGCAACATATCTTGCACGTTGTTCGGTTTGTCTTTTAGCCATATTGTTTTATCTTTAGATAAGTGATTATTCACTTCCCCGTTTTTTCACTTTTTGAATTTTCCCCCTTTTCAACATCTTCAATAAGTTTCTCGTAAAATTTAAGGTTTGTTACAAGGTCAATATTTTCTTTAAGCCGGTTTCGCTTCTTGATCTTATTGCGTATTTTTCGCTTGTCCATCCCATTAGGGAGCACCCATGATCCCAAAGATTTTAATAAATCTAAAATTTTATTCATCTTTCTTTTCCGGCGGTACGTCTGATGTTGCTTTGAGAAGTTTATCGAATCCAGTTAATTTTGGTTTAACCCTTATCCCCTCTAATATTTTAGGTAAATAATCAATTGCAACAGGGTCTCTGTCCTGAAAATATCCCGTTGCCCGATTAAAAAGCCAATCATTTTCCACGTATTCAATAAAGGCGGGTAATACTTGGTTCTCGTATTGTCGTGCATCAACCTCTAAACCGTTTGGAAGGATGTGTTTGTATGTGATAAATTTACCCCTAAATTCAGGATAATTTTTTTCTAACCAATCCGGGAATGTTTTTCCGACACTTACATCCGGCCTAATTTCTTTACCGTCCGGGGCTTTGTCTGCAATAATATGCCCAGCCTGTTCAAGTTTCCCATGTAAACGTATAAATAACTCACTTATAATAGAAAAATATCCAGGTGTTACCCTATCCCAATTGTCATTAAACCGTCTTACAAAAATCGGGATTACTCCATATCTACCTGTTTTGCGTATTGTCGGGATAACCTCGCTAAAAATCCAATCCTCAAACTTTTCCGCACGTGGCATTTGAGATTTCAATATTAATCTGTAAACATCAGATTCGGGTATGATCCATGTTTCATGTGCAACACCCTGATTGTCAGATATGGGATATTTCATCCCG
>JADGPR010000026.1 GCA_017882335.1 Bacteroidales bacterium
ATGATATAGGTAAATGGCAATTCTTTGAATTTATAAATCATAGCAGAGACTTTGATATAACAGAAAACTAAAATATATAAAATATGGATTTTATTACTATTGATTTTGAAACAGCAACAGCAGACAGAAACAGCCCTTGCGAAATTGGTTTGACATTCGTTCAGGACAGCAAAGTTGTGGAAACTAAATCTTGGTTGATTAAACCAATGCAATATCCCCACTTTGACCCTTTCAACATTTATATTCACGGCATACGACCAGAAGATGTTGCGGACAAACCTGAATTCAACCAACTTTGGAAAGCGGAAATTAAATCTTTTTTAGAAAATCAGTTTGTTATTGCACACAACGCAGGTTTTGACTTTGGTGTTTTGCGCAAGACACTTGAAGCATACAACATTCCTTTTCCGACTTTGCAGTATTCGTGCAGTTACCTCTTTTCTAAAAAGGTTTGGACAGGACTTCTTTCATACGACTTAAAATCTCTTTGCCATAAAAACAATATTTCCTTTAAACATCATCGTGCTGGTGATGATTCTTTAGCATGTGCGGAACTTTCATTGAAAGCATTTGAGTTAGCAGGTGTAAATTCGATTGACGACTTTCCCGAAAAATTAAGAACAAGCATCGGACAACTTTATGACGGTGGTTACAGACCATCAGAAACGAAACGACTTTACCAACCGAAAGACCTTTCAAAAATTATTGGTGACCCAGCAAAACATAAACCCGATAGCCTTTTTTATGGTAGCAACGTTGTTTTTACAGGGACACTTTCTTCAATGGTGAGAGCAGAGGCACAACAACTCATTGCAGACATTGGAGGTATCAATTCTAACACAGTAACAAAAGACACAGATTTTTTAATAGTAGGGCAACAGGACTTTAGATTTGTAGGCGAAGACGGAATGAGTAACAAGCAAGAAAAGGCACAACACCTGTTAGAGAAAGGTGCGAAAATAGAAGTTATTTCCGAATCAGATTTTTTGTGTAACATCTAACAAGGAAAGCAATGGACAAAAGAATTGATTCTTCAGCAGAGAAACTTGCCTTAATGTTTTCGGACGAATCGGATATTCCAACCCGTTTCAAAACAAGGAAAGAAAAAAAAGCAAAAAGCAATCTGAACTCTATGATAGAGTGGCGTTTTAAAGAAAACACTAACTCTTGGAAAACTTTAATTGATGTAATTCTTTCTAAAGTTGAGAAAGAACAAGCGTGGCGTTTCATTACTCTTACTCCTAAAATTGAAGCAGGAGTGAAAAGGGTAACACTTTGTCAAGACTTCATTGACTTCACAAATTTTTTTATTTTACGAAGAGATTTAGAAAATTGCAGCATTGACGAAACTGGACAACTTGCAATGTTATACACAACGTTTCAAAGAAAGATCGAGTATAAACTTGAACGACACACTTCGAAGACAGAGAATAACGGCAGATAACATTAAATGTATCAAAATTTTCGAATGACCTTTTAGATACGAAGTACGAATTACTTTTTGAATTACATTGTGTTTTCTCTGCGACCTTTGCTTGAAACTTAGCGGCCTTTGCGGTTAAAATGAATTCGTAAGACTTTTTGTCGCAGATTTTCGCAGATGAAATAATCGCCACTATACCAACCAATCCCTAATTGTTAATCCCTGAAGAATTTTTGCTTCGTAAATCGAACTTAGTTGTGGACACGCGTTACAAACGCGCGCCAGCAAAGGGAAAAAGACAAATCGCCTGCCTGCCGGTAGGCAGGTAAATCGTAAATCGAAAAATTCATTCGTACTTCGTAAATCGTAATTCGTAATTACTTCTTAACTGGGTAGCCCCTCTTTTTCGCCATATCCTCCAGGCGTTTCTGGAATCCCGATCTTTTAACAGGTTTCTTCTTGTTGGCTTCGATCTGTGCATGCAGTTTCTTTTCATCGATGGTAGAACGGATGATGTAAATTTGGGCAAACGTCAGAAGGTTGGCAAGCAGGTAATAGTAGCTTAACCCGGAAGAATAATCATTGAACCAGAAGAGGAACATCACCGGCATGAGGTACATCATGGTCTTCATACCCGGCATCTGGGTCTGGGAAGATCCCATCATCTGGTCGTTGATACGAGTATAGATCACACTGGAGATGGTCATCAGTAAGGCAAAGAGGCTGATATGATCCCCATACCATGGTATCGTAAACCCACCCGGGAAGGTATAGATGGAATCGTAAGACGAAAGGTCTTTGGCCCAGAGGAAAGCCTGCTGGCGAAGCTCGATGGAGCTTGGGAAGAACCGGAACATGGCGATCAGGATGGGCATCTGCAGCAGCATTGGGATACAGCCGGCCATCGGGTTTACGCCTGCACGCTTGTAAAGTTCCATCGTGGCCTGCTGCTTCTTCATGGCATCTTCTTTCTTCGGGAACTTCTTGGTGAGTTCATCGATGTCGGGTTTCAGTGCCCGCATCTTGGCCGAAGATTTATAGGTTTTGAATGCGATCGGGAAAAGAAGGATCTTTAAAAGAATGGTAAGGATGAGGATGATGATTCCATAGTTCCATCCGAAATTTCCAAAGAAGTTAAAGACCGGGATCACGGCCCAGATATTGATCCATGCCATCGGAGCGAAACTCCAGCCCAGCGGGATCTGCCGCTCAAGCCCGAGACCATAAGATTTCAATTCGTAAAACTTGAGTGGACCAAAATACATCGAGATGGGAATGGATTTGGTTTCGGCAGGAGAAAATGGAATTCCTGCTTCCGCCGACATCGACCGCATATAACGGCCATTTCGAGCCAAAGTTGAGGTTTTTACCCTCGGATCGGTGAAGAAATTATCGGCAATAAGGGCGTAAGAAAAGAACTGCTGCTTGAAGGCGATCCATTTGACCCTTTCGTTTTTCAGATCTTTCGTATCGTCTTTGGTTTCGGTGAGGTAATCCACCTTATCCTCAAAAAACTTGTAATATACCGTGGAATTCATCCGCTCCATCTTGAGGCTTTTTTCCTGGCGTTTGAGGTTATCCTCCCAGTTCAGCACCAGGAACTTGGTACCCGGGTCAAACACATCCGCCATACCTGAAAAATTCAGACGAAATCCCATCATGTACTCATTCCCTTTGAGGGTATAAACAAACTCGATATATTTCGAAGGATTCAGGACGGTGTCGGATGCATCTACATAAAGGCGCATCGCAAACTGCAGTGAATCTTTCCCGGTAACGGTGAGGTCAGTTGCTTTATTTTTACCTGCAGAAACAGGTTTAAAATACAATTTGTCGGTATAGATATCCCGGTTGTTTACAAAAAAATGAAATCCGAAGCGAAGGGAGTCATCATCCATGAGAATCAATGGTTGGCCGTCCCAGGCCTTATATTTTTTCAGTTCTACATATTCTATTTTCCCTCCTTTTGAAGAGATCCTGAGTTTCAGCACATCGTTCTCAAGGGTATAGCTTTCCTTTTTCCCTGAAGCCGAGCCTGCAAATACGCCCATCTGTTCCTTCAGGTCATCGCGGACAGCTTTAATGCTATCGGAGGGATTTCCGGAGAGGACTTTCTGTTTCTTTTCTGCCTGTGTAATGGCTTGTTGGCGTGCCTGCGCGGCAATCGCTGCATCCCGCTGCTGTTTCTGCACATAAGCAATGGAGTCGTATTTCCGTTTTTGGGCCTCCGTCTCTTTTTTGGAGGGGGTCATCAGGTAACTGTATGCGATGAAGATCCCGAAAATCAAGAGGAGACCGATGATCGTGTTCTTATTATTCATGAATCGTGAATGGTTTTGTCAATTGTAAAAATCCGGTCTTTACAGGACAGGGTTTTGGAGCGCAAAGATACTGGAAAAGATAATACGAAAAGACATCTGCGGAATCCAAAGCATCAGGCCGGTTTTCTTTTGCTTTTTTTCTGTCGTATACCATAATCGATGGCCGCTTTAACAAATGCCTTGAACACCGGGTGCGGATTGGCTACGGTGCTTTTGAATTCAGGATGGAACTGAACCCCGATGAACCAGGGATGCCCTTTTAACTCAACGATCTCTACAAGGTTGTCCTTTTCATTTATCCCTACGGGTATCAGCCCGGCTTTCTGGTACTGCTCAATGTAGGCATTGTTGAATTCATATCTGTGCCGATGGCGTTCGGAAATATTCTCGGTCTTGTAGATATCCAGTATTTTCGATCCTTTTTTAAGCTTGCAGGGATAGGCTCCCAAGCGCATGGTTCCTCCCAGCCCGGAGATCTTTTTCTGCATCTCCATCATGTCGATGACAGGGTATTTAGTGGTTCTGTCAAATTCAGTGGAATTGGCACCTTCCAGCCCAAGCACATGTCTTCCGAATTCCACCACGGCGCATTGCATGCCAAGACAGATGCCCAGGAACGGGATCTCATTTTCCCTTGCATAACGGATGGCGGTGATCTTTCCTTCGATCCCGCGATGGCCGAATCCCGGGGCAACCAGGATCCCGTTTAATCCTTCCAATTTCTCTTTAACATTTGATTCGGTAATCGTTTCCGAGTGGATCAACCGTACATGGATCCTGCACTGGTTCGTAGCGCCAGCATGAATGAAAGATTCATTGATGGATTTGTAGGCATCTTTTAACTCCACGTATTTACCTACAAGCCCGATCGTAACTTCCTTATTCGGATTCTTTAATTTGAAAAGGAATTTCTCCCAGTCTGCAAGATCCGGTTCCTGAGTACATTTCACTTTCACTTTTTTCAGGATCTCAACATCCAGGTTTTCCGCGTGCATCAGCAAGGGTACATCATAGATCGATTCGGCATCGATGCATTCGATGACAGAGGTTGGCGCCACGTTGCAGAACAGCGCGATTTTCTTTTTCAAATTTTCGGAAAGGTGTTTCTCTGTCCGGCATACGATGATATCCGGCTGAACTCCCGACTCAAGCAAGGTTTTTACCGAATGTTGTGTCGGTTTGGTCTTCAACTCGCCTGCTGCAGCCAGGTAAGGAACCAGGGTAAGATGAACCACCACGCAGTTTTTGCCTAACTCCCAGCGCATCTGACGAACGGCTTCAATGTACGGCAACGATTCAATGTCGCCCACCGTGCCGCCTATCTCCGTGATCACGAAATCGTAATTGCCTTTGTTTGCCAAGAGCATGATCCGGTATTTGATCTCATCGGTGATGTGCGGGATCACTTGGACAGTTTCACCGAGGTATTCACCTTGCCGTTCTTTGGTGATAACCGACTGGTAAATGATCCCGGTAGTGATGTTGTTGGCCTGTGAAGTGGGTACATTCGAAAACCGTTCGTAATGGCCAAGGTCGAGATCGGTCTCGGCGCCGTCTTCCGTCACAAAACATTCACCATGTTCATACGGGTTCAGGGTTCCGGGATCGATGTTGATGTAGGGGTCAAGTTTTTGGGTCGTGACGGAGAACCCTCTTGCTTTCAGCAATTTGGCAATAGAGGCGGAAATAATTCCTTTACCGAGTGAGGATGTGACCCCGCCGGTCACGAAAATGTATTTTGTCTTGGCCATCAGGAGGTTTGATTATTTGTCATAGAAAACGCAAAATTAAGGCTTTAATTTAGGATAAGAAAGTATTTGAGGATAATCTGTAATTTTGCAGCAGTATTTTGGAAAAGACAAATCTAATCTTTAAATATATAAACTATGGGAACGATAAAAGTTGGAATCAATGGATTTGGCCGTATCGGCCGACTAACCTTCAGGGCATTGCTGAATAAGAAAAACATTGAAGTGGTCGCATTCAACGACCTGACCGATGCCAAAACACTTGCACACCTTTTCAAATATGATTCGGTTCATGGTAAGTTCAATGGCGATGTAGCAGTTGACGGGGATTCGATCATCATCAACGGAAAAAAGATCCGTGTGTATGCAGAAAAAGATCCTGCCAACCTCCCGTGGAAAGACCTTGGCGTTGAGATCGTGGCTGAATGTACCGGCATTTTCCGCACCCGGGAAAAGATGTCGAAACACCTCACAGCAGGCGCAAAGAAGGTTGTGTTGTCGGTTCCTTCCGATAATAAGGAAGATGTGGATCTGACCGTCGTCCTTGGCGTGAACGACAACATGATCACAAAAGAAATGAAGCTGATCTCCAATGCTTCCTGCACCACCAATTGCCTGGCGCCGGTTGCAAAGGTGCTGAATGATAAATTCGGAATCAGGAAGGGATTGATGAACACCATACACTCCTATACCAACGACCAGATCATCCTTGACGCTCCTCATAAGGATCTTCGCAGGGCAAGAGCTGCCGCCATTTCCATGATCCCGACCAAGACCGGAGCCGCAAAGGCGATCGGGCTGGTGATCCCTGAACTGGATGGAAAGATGGATGGTTTTGCCATCCGCGTGCCGACTCCCGACGGATCCATCGTCGACCTGACCTGTGAACTATCGCGGAGCGTTACCAAAGATGAAATCAATGCCGCTATGAAAGAAGCTGCCGACGGACCGATGAAAGGCATCCTCGAATATCTTGATGAACCGCTGGTAAGTTGCGACATCATTGGAAATACCCATTCCGCTATTTACGACTCATTGATGACCAAGGTCATAGACGGGAACCTTATAAAGATCATTGCGTGGTACGATAACGAAGCAGGCTATTCCAACCGTCTCGCAGACCTGATTGAGAAGATTGCTTAGTATTTGAGGACTTTTTAGAAAGAAAAATTTACCGCCAAGACGCTAAGGCGCTAAAAAAAACGCAAAGTTTTAGCGTTCTTAGCGTTTTCGCGTCTTCGCGGTAAAAGAAAACCGGTTTTTCTATTCTTAATGATTTCTTAATGCAAAATTCACAATTCCTCCTTACTTTTGGGAAAGATTGAAATTTCATGGAAAAATCAGAATATAAGATCCTTCTGGTTGACGACGAACCCGATATCCTCGAATTTGTAGGATATAACATCCGGAAAGAAGGATACACCCTCTTCACATGTTCCAACGGGAAAGATGCGATCCGGACTGCAAAAAAGATCATCCCTCATTTAATAATATTGGACATTATGATGCCGGGTATCGATGGCATTGAAACCTGCGTTGAGATGCGCAAGATCGAATCGTTAAAATCCACGCTGATTGCCTTTCTTACGGCCCGGAGCGAAGATTTTTCCCAGATCGCAGGACTGGATGCCGGTGGCGATGATTACATCCCGAAACCGATCAAACCGCGCGTGCTCATGAGCCGGGTCAATGCTTTGCTAAGAAGGTCGCCGGAAACTCCCGAATTTGAATCGCGAACTATTCTCGGGGATATCATCATCGACCGGGAAAAATACATCATCGTGAAAAAAGGGAAAGAGATCAACCTTCCACGGAAAGAATTCGAACTGCTCGAGTTGCTGACCTCCAAGCCGGATAAGGTATTCACACGGGAACAAATCTTTGAAGAAGTGTGGGGCAATGATGTCATCGTTGGCGACCGCACCATTGACGTCCACATTCGCCGGATCAGAGAAAAACTGGAATCCGATAACATCAAAACGGTTAAAGGCGTGGGGTATAAATATGAATCCTGACCGAAATATCAGTCCAAATACCTGGATGCTGATCAACTCGGCGGCTATCGTCATTGTCCTTTCTTTTCTCTACATCAGCTCATCGCTCATCCTGAACGAAAGCATCCTCTGGATCCCATTGCTGATCGCCGATTCCGGAGTATTCCTCCTTTCCTTTTTTATCTACCGCTACATCCTCGAAAAATTCATCTACGGCAAAATAAAACTGATCTATAAGACGATCCACACGCTGAAATCAAAGATCTCCTTTAAAGAATTGGAGCTTACCCTCGACAAAGATATCATCAGCAAAGTCAATGAAGAAGTGACCGAATGGGCACAGGACCGCAGGCAGGAGATTGAGGAACTGAAAAAACTGGAAGCCTACCGCAGGGAATTTCTCGGGAATGTTTCCCATGAGTTGAAAACGCCGCTTTTCAACATCCAGGGCTATATACTTACCTTGCTTGACGGGGGTCTTGATGATCCTACTATCAACAAGGAATACCTTCAACGTTCCGGAAAGAATATCGAACGAATGATCAGCATTGTGGAAGACCTTGAAGTGATTTCCCGTTTTGAAACCGGGGAACTGAAACTCGACATACTCAATTTTGATATCGTTGCACTTGCCACCGATGTCATCGAACTGCTGGAAGTAAAAGCAAAAAAGAAAAATATCCGCCTGAACATTACCAGAGAATTTGAAAAACCGTTGTTTGTAAGGGCCGATAAAGAGCGCATCAGGCAAGTGCTGATCAATCTCCTGGATAACAGCATCAAATATGGAACGGATAGCGGGAAAACAAAGGTCGGCTTTTTTGATATGGATGAGAACATCCTGATCGAAGTTACTGATAATGGACTCGGCGTCGATTCAAAAGATATCCCAAGGCTATTTGAACGGTTTTTCAGGGTCGACAAGAGCCGGTCGCGCGAACAGGGAGGTTCAGGGCTGGGACTGGCCATTGTAAAACACATCATCGAAGCCCATCACCAAACTATCAATGTCAGAAGCACGATCGGCGTTGGAACCACCTTTGCTTTTACTCTTCAGAAGGCAGATTCTTTTCAATCGTAGTGTCCTCATTCTCTTCAGTCGTAGTATCCTGATTCTTTTTAGTCGCAGTACCCTGATCCCAGAATCCTTTTGAGTGTTTCACCAGTCTTCCTTCCACGAGGAAAAAAATTGATTCTGCAATATTCAGGGAATAATCTGCAATACGTTCGATCTGTGAGAGAATGATCATCAGGTTCGTCGCGACGACCACAACATCGGTTTTATTTGTCATCTGAACGATGATCTGTTCAGAGATCAGCTGTATCTTGCTTTTGATGATTTCTGAATCGTCAAAAATATCCTTGATGAACACGATATTTCTTGAATTCAGTATTGTGATCACATCCCTGACAATGGCATCTGTTGATTCGGCAAGTTCATCGATCTTTAATTCCTGTACGATATCCTTGTAATCACTAAGTCCTTCAACCCTCTTGGCAATGTCTACAGCATGGTCACCCATGCGTTCAAGGTCGTTGTTCATCCGCAGGGATGCCATGATTAATCGCAGGTCGGTCGCCACAGGCTGCGTCAGCGCAAAGATCCGCTGGCAGAGCTTGTCAATCTTTACATCCAGCTCATCCACAGCATTGTCGGCTTCAATGATCTCTTCCGCTGCTTCAACATCGCAATTGACCAGGGCAACCATCGTTTGATGTACCTGGGAGGCAACAAGGTTCCCCATTTTCAGGATTCTTTTTTTTAATTTTTCGAGTTCAAGATCAAAATGTCGTTCCATGTTTTTTATTATAAAAATTGATGTTCTTTCAAATTGAGGTCAGAGATCGGAGGTCCGAAATCTGATTTCTGATTTCTGTTTTCTGACTTCTGACTTCCGGCTTCATCATCCAAACCTCCCGGTTATGTAATCCTCTGTCTGTTTCTTTTCCGGTACGGTAAATATTTTTTTTGTTTTCCCGAATTCAATCAGCTCGCCGAGGTAAAAGAATCCTGTATTGTCACTAACGCGGGCAGCCTGTTGCATATTATGGGTTACAATGATGATGGTATAGTTTACCTTCAGTTTGAAGATCAGCTCTTCGATTTTCGAGGTGGAAATCGGATCGAGTGCGCTGGCCGGCTCATCCATCAGGATAATCTCCGGATCAACAGCGAGTGTTCGTGCAATGCAAAGGCGTTGCTGCTGGCCTCCTGATAATCCCAGCGCTGAATCGTGCAGCCTGTCTTTAACCTCTTCCCAGATTGCTGCACGTTGCAATGAACCCTCCACGATTTCTTTTAATTTCTTTTTGTCATGAATCCCGTTTATCTTGGGTCCATAAGCTACATTTTCAAAGATGGATTTTGCAAATGGATTTGATTTTTGGAATACCATCCCAACTTTCTTCCGGAGGTTTACGGCATCCACATTTTTATCGTAAATGTTGAAACCATCAACCAGCACTTCCCCGGTGATCCTCACACTCGGGATCAGGTCATTCATGCGGTTTAGGGTTCTCAGGAAGGTCGATTTCCCGCAGCCGGACGGACCGATCAACGCGGTCACTTGTTTCTCTGGAATATCCATCGAGATGGAGTTGAGCGCCATCTTACTTCCATAGTAAAGCGAAAGGTTTCTCGTTTTTATTTTTGTTTCTTTCATCGTATTCTTAGTGCCTGTTCATAGTTCTTAATGAGATCTTCTCAGCTTTGACCGTATTAGAACGGCCACAAAGTTCAGGGTGAAGGTCAGCAGGAGCAATACCAGTGTAGTGGCAAATTGTATCGGCAAGGTTTGATCGACATTAACCGATTGGGTTGACATGATGTAGATATGATAGCCGAGCGACATGAACTGGTCGCTGAGGGAATGCGGCAATGTTGCAAGGTAATAGGCAGCTCCTGTAAAAAGGATCGGTGCCACCTCGCCTGCTCCCCTCGAAATCGCAAGGATTGTACCGGTAAGTATACCGGATCTTGCTCCCGGGAGAACCACCTTCCGGATTGTCTGCCATTTCGTTGCGCCAAGCGCCAGGCTGGCATCCCGCAAATCCCGCGGAACTGCGCGTATCGATTCTTCAACAGAAACAATCACAACCGGTAATGTGAGAAGTGCCATCGTAAGGCTGGCCCACAGGATGTTGGGTTGCGCCCAGATCAACTGTCCGCCGAAAAATACCTTATCCATCCCTCCTCCTACAAATTTTATAAAGAATCCAAGCCCGAAAAGTCCAAAAATGATTGAGGGTACCATCGAAAGAGTTCTTACGGCAAACTGAACGGTTTTTGCCATCCAGGAAGATTCTCTTGCATATTCGGTAAGGTAGAGCGCGGTTATGGCCCCGAATGGAACCGCCGCAACCGACATGATGATCACCATTAGGGCCGTGCCATATAATGCAGGAAAGATGCCTCCTTTTGTCATTCCATCCTTTGGGAATGTTGTCAGGAATTTCCAGGATATCGTGTCCTTTCCCCCGATAACAATGACTACAAGCATAATGACAATAACAGCAATGATCAGGACGACCGACAATCCGGTGGCCCCCATCATAATTCCACCCGTTAATTTCTGAACTTTTTTCATACTTTTCCCTGTAACCGGGTCATTAATTTTCCTTTCACGTAAAATTCAGCAGTCGCATTCAGGGCAAAGGTAAAAACGAACAACAGAGTGCCAATCAGGAACAAAACGCTGTAATGGGTATCGCCGAATACGACTTCTGCCATTTCCGCGCCAATCGTGGCCGACAATGTCCTGACCGAATCGAAAGGATTCATGGATATCAATGCTGCATTGCCTGTCGCCATTAATACGATCATCGTTTCCCCGAATATTCGTCCGATACCGAGCAATACGGCGGCAAAGATACCGGGAGCTGCTGCCGGCAAGGTGACAAAAAAAGCGGTCTGCCATTTCGAAGCTCCCAGCGCCAGGCTGGCTTCCTTATAAGTTGAAGGAACGGCTGTCATAACATCTTCAGTCACCGTAAAGATGATCGGGATGGCAGCCAGCGCCATGGCGACTCCGCCAACAAAGGCATTGAGCCTGGTTTCATATCCAAACAGGTTCTGGAAGAATGTTGCCATGATAATCAGTGCAAAGAAACCGATGACCACAGATGGGAAACCGGCAAGTATTTCGATAGCAGGTTTAATGATTTCCCGCATCCACCGTGGTGCAAATGCAGCCGAAAACAGTGCGGCAAGTATGGCCAGGGGTGCAGCGAAAAGGATCGCGATGATTGTTATTTTAAATGTGCCGACAACCAACGGCAGCAATCCATACCTGGGATTGTCGGATACCGGCATCCATACCTTTCCTGCCAAGCCTTTAACGGTTACCCGGCCTTCTGCTTCGGAACTGGTTTCTCTATAGGAAGAAATACCGGCCTCACCTGAAACCACGGTATTTTTTGTTGTGTCGCTGGTTGCTACATATACTTCCTGCTTTGTTACCCCATTCTCAGGTTCGGTCCCGGAGTAAACCTCCTGTTGATTAACATTCCTATTATCTGTGGCAGTTCCGTAGGTTTCTTGCTTGGCAGCAGTTACCTCTGTCTTTGTTTCTGCCTTCCCTGAAAATATAGGGATGGTTTCGCGGAAGACAAACAGGAAGATCAGGATGATAATGGCGATGGAGAGGAAAGCAACACCGGTAATGATCTTCTCGGCAAAAAATTCCGATGGCCTCATCTGTTTCTTCAGGCTATCGTTGCTGAAAACAAACCGGGCCGGTTGTTGTTCGGAAATGCCATCTACTTTGACCGGCTGACCGCTATTTTCTTCCAATGGTTGGGTAGTTTCTTCTGTATTCATTCTCTCGTCTTATAAAAATCCAAAAGCAGCGCATTAAGCGCTGCTCCGGAACCATTTACTAACCGCTACCTAACCGGGAAATATCCCTGGTCGACCACAAGCTTTTGGCCTTCTGGTCCAAGGATCCAGTCAATGTAGTTTTTCATTTCCCCGGTCGGCCTGTTCCTGAGATACATATACAGGTACCTGCTGATGGGGTAAGTTCCATTCTTTATTGTTTCAGCACTGGGTGTATAGGCGGGTGTTTTATCATCCTTTTTCACCAGGCATTGCTTCACACCTTTTGAATAAGCTGCTCCGCCGTAACCAATACCATATTTATCATTTTTAACGGCATTCACCACTGCAGCAGTTCCGGGGAGCGTCTGGCAACTGGCTGCATAATCGCCTTTTACCACATTCTCCTGGAAGAAAACATAGGTTCCTGAACTGTTCTCACGACCATAAAGCTTGATGGCTTCATCCGGACCACCGACTTCTTTCCAGTTCTTGATTTTTCCTGAATAAATCCCGCTCAGTTGTTTAATGCTGAGTTCTTTTACCGGGTTCGACTCGTTCAGGTAAACCGTGATACCGTCTTTGGCACAGCGGATCTCAACACCAAGCGAACCGTAACGTTCCTTCAGTTTATCGATCTCGCTCTGTTTCATCGGGCGGCTGGCATTGCAGATATCTGTTGCGCCATTGATCAGGGCTGAGATACCGGTTCCCGATCCACCACCGGTTACCTGGAGGGTAACTTCAGAATGTGATTTCATATAGACTTCTGCCCATTTCTGTGCAAGGATCACCATGGTATCGGATCCTTTTATGGTTATTTTTTTTGGTGCCGGCATGAAGGCGAAAGTGATGACTGCAAGGAGGATAACACCGGCAATCGTTTTTTTTATGTTTGATCTTTTCATAAGTTTGATTATTATCTTTTAAAAATTAATACTTAACAACGAATTTTAGAATTTTGCCTGGAATCTCAGGGTAAGAACGTTTTGTTTGATCAGGTTACTGTAATCATACTTGCTCGAGATTCCTCCGGGGGCTGTATAGCTACCCGACAGGACCTTACCTGCCGTTCCTGCTTTCTCATTCATAGGGATATCATAAGCCAGGGAGATCTTGATATTATCATCGAAATAATAGCTCCATGCAAGAGTGATCTGACTGTAAGCGAGATCAGCAGTACCGCTGGTCAGGGAGTTGTTTACGACGGTATTGCTTACGTTTTTATTCACCAGTACATTCCCGGCTGAGCCGATTGTATTTTTTACAGTTATTGTCTTAGTAGAGCTGGCTTTGTAAGCAGATACTCCCAGGTCGTTACCACCCAGTTTTGTATTCGGATCAAATTTATCATAACGAATGGTGAACTGGTTCCGTTTGCCTATATTCTTAACCAGGTAAACATAGAAACCGCTGAAATTTCTGCGGATGTTCGGAGCAATGCTCGTGGTTTTGGAAACGGTATAGGTCTGCGTTACAGTATCTTTGGCTGCATTGATGCTTTGTGTAAAGACTGGAGATGATGTGACAGTACTGTTGAAACCGGGGAATGCGTTTACCCCCATGATGTATTCGCCTTTCAAAACAAGGCCACCAAGCACATCTATAAAAAGCTGAGCTTCCACGCCAGCCCAGTTACGGCTCAGTGCAGAACCAATACCTACGGCTTTATCCTTGGTATAATCCGATTTCAGAAGGGTATCGGTCGTTGCTCTCACTTTACCATAATATCCATGGGCACCGACGGTAAGTCCACCCCAACGGCCCAGTTTGAAAGCATAAGTAAGACGACCCATCAGGTCTTTGTAATTGTCGAAATCTTTGTTATCAGCAGCGTTCTGGTTGGCACCTGTGGCATCCGGGATTACCTGGCCATCATTACCGTTGAATAATGCCAACTGAAACTTTAAAGGAATGGAAGGTGGTGTGACTTCCAGTTTGGCGCCAATTGCATATTCGCCCGGGTAGAGGGTGGTGATTATCCTTGAACGTTCCAGCGCTTCCAGGTCACTTGAAGAATATTCGACTTCATAGTTCAACCGGTTGAATTTACCCACCCATAAAGAGAAGGTCTTTAACCAGGGCTCGTTAATTCTTGCATATGCTTCTTTAATTACAAAATTACTTGGCTGGAAATCGGGCTGTAAAACCAATGCAACCCCCTTGGCGGGTTCATACTGAAGTTTGAACCTTGCCCTGCGGATCGTCACATAGTTACTTGGAAAAACGTTCGCGGCTTCAAAATGCTGCCATTGAGCCTGGATATAACCTGACAATTTAATTTTTGTCAGTTTGTCAAGGCTTCCTTCAGCAGTTGCAAGCCTTTCTTCAACACCGGAGATCTTGTCCCGGAGCGTTGTAACCTGAGGCGCCAATGTATCAGTAGCACTTTGGGCCTTTGCAGATTGGGACGGTGCCAGGAAAACCAGGAGACCCAAAGATAAAATTGAGAGAGAGATTTTTTTCATGTTCATAAGAGATTTATATTTTATGCAGCAAAAGTACACCAGGTAATAAAGGCCGGTGTTAACGGTGTATTACCATTGTGTTAATTAATTGTGAAGGAGGAACTGGGATGCTGGATGCTGGATGCTGGATGTGTCGGTGTGAGTGAATTTAACCCACCGACTTAACACTTAAAACTTAAATGTGCATATTGACATTCGATGATAAAATCGACAGGCGAATGGCCTCCTGTATTTCTTTGATCTTCCGGGATGTTTCTGTTAACGGTTCTTTGAATTCTGTGATCTCCTTGACCTTTAAACGAACTTTCAGAAAATGTTCCTGTAGTAGAAAATTCTTGTCAATCATCTTGCAGGTCCTCATAATGGCCAGTAACATCAGGTCTTTCCCCGTCAATTCCTGCCCGCCTGTGAGTTTCGAATACAACTCTGCGAGTACCTGCTTTTTGATTTCTAAATTCACCAATGGATATTTATCCTGATATATAATCCAGAGGAACCGGTATTCCTCTCGTTTCAGGATGTTTTTCTTGATAAGATTCTTCACCAACACTTTCCATTTCAATCCACTCTTATAGACAATCCGCTGGATCGATTTTTTAATGGTAAGATCCTTTTTCGATTTTCGAAGCACTTCCAACGCCGAATCCATCACTTTATCCCCGGTTTCCTTTGTGCCGGTCACACGGACCTGGATACCCATGATTTCGATTTCCCCGGATTGTTCCAGTTCAAATAAAACAGCCCCGGCAAGTCCGAATTTGATCCGCTGTTCGGAATTCCCGAACCATCCCTTATCATTCAGCGCCAGAAGAACGATCGTTTCAAGGAAGGAAAGGGTGTCATTTTTTTCTTCTTTTTCCATTTTTCAGTTCGGGGAATAAAGTTAACTCATTTTATCAGGAAAAGCATATTACAGCACCAGCCGGAACAGTAAAAAAAGTCCGCCGGAAAGTACGATTGTGACCGGTAGCGTGAACAGCCATGCTGCAAGAATATTTTTTATGGTATTCATCTGGAGGTTCTGTCTCCCTTCTCCTGCAACCATCGCTCCTGCCACACCGGAAGAAAGTACATGTGTAGTGCTCACCGGCAGCCCGAATGCGGTAGAAACCCCGATCGTACTGGCAGCGATGATCTCCGCACTTGCTCCTTGAGCATAAGTAAGATGCGTTTTCCCGATCTTTTCACCGATTGTAACCACAATTCTTTTCCATCCGATCATGGTGCCAAATCCAAGGGAAAGCGATACTAATAGAATAACCCAGCGGGGTGCATATTCAGTATGCGTTTTGATTTTTTTAACGTTCGATTTCAGGATCGACATATCAACAGGCGTCAGATATGCTTTTGATTTGCTGTCGGCATTTTTCAGGATGCCATCAACTTTTTTACCAATCAGAATAATGGATTTCCGGATCTTGAAATTTTCCATTTTATCCATCTTGTCAAATGAAACGACGCCTTGTAAACCCTTAACAATGGATGAGATGTTCGCCTGTACAACCCGGTAATCTTTCCGTTCCGGTTCACGCAGTGCAGTCGTATCCATTTTTTTCAGGGTCCATTCGATCTTTTTGACATCCATACGAAGATCTGTCGGGTGCTTGTGCCTGTCAAGTGCAAAAAAGGCAGGAGCAAAAGCTATAAGGATCAGCATGATCAAACCTACCCCCTTCTGTCCGTCGTTGGATCCATGTGCGTAGCTCACGCTGGTACAGGTGAGCACGAGAATGCTGCGGATATAAAGAGGAGGTGGTTTTTTTCCCTGAGGCTCTTTAAAAATGTCTTTATTTTTTATTATCTTCCTTAAAAGAAGCATGAATAATAATGCAATACCGAATCCAAAAACAGGAGAGATCAGCAGGGAAAGCCCTACCTCAATGACCTTCGTCCAGTTGAGTGCAATGGCATGACTACCGGGAAGCAGCATGAACGCGAGACCCACCCCGAAAATGGAGCCGATAAGGGTATGCGAACTAGAACAGGGAATGCCGAAATACCATGTGGACAGATTCCAGATGATCGCGGTCAGAATCAGGGAAAGAACCATTGCAATGTTGTGGGAAAGGTTCTGATCAACAATGACCTCTGTAGGAAGAAGGTTGATGATGCCTATGGCAACTGCGATCCCGCCCACATTGACCCCGATAAAATTCCAGATCCCCGACCAAATGACGGCCATTGTAGGTTTCAGGGAATGGGTGTAAATGACCGTTGCTACCGCATTTGCGGTATCATGAAATCCATTGATAAATTCAAATGCAACAGCGGCAAGGAGGCATAGAAGAAGAAAAATAGTATTGGCGGTATCAAGTCCAAACATAGGTTAGTAAATTGGTGAGGCAAAAATAGAAAGTTTGTTTATTGGTTGAGTAAATCAATAGTACACCAATATTAATTTTCTGTTAACTTTTTCAGATTGAGATGGAGATTGAGAATATTAAAGACAAATATATTTTATTCTCCCGGAATAATCAGTAGTTTTTTTCAGATTATTACATTTTTCTGAACTGAAGTGACCTGTGAATTAATAGTTGATAAGGTAAGATAATAAGAAACTGGAATCAGGGATGGGAATCCGCTTTTGAATATTGGTTGTCATGAGGTCAATATTTGGCAATAAATGTACAAATTACCTATCTCATACGCAATTTACCGGATCAACATGTAACAAAATGCATGATCGGTTTTTTATTCGGTCCCTATGGGACCATTATCTTTTTTTTACGTTAGGGATTGAAGTGGAAAGCCCGGAGCGAGGAACGAGCGAGGACTTGGAACGGAAAGCCCGACCCGAAGGGGAACGCCCTAATTAAAATGCAGGAATTCAGAATTCAGAATGCAGGAATTAATACCTTTTTCGCATTACGTGTTACGCGTCACCCGTCAGGATACTTTCAATCCAGTATCGAGCATCCAATGTGTATTTTCCCGAATAATGCTATTCTTAGTTGTTTTCTTCACAAGAAAATTCTATTTTTGCAGGCTCTAAAAAAGAAGATTTTACGAAAAAGATCTATTTTATTTAAAATCAGAGTCTCATGCAGAATAAAGGTACTGTCCAGTTTTTCGCGATCATTTTTGGATTGGTTTGTTTATTTCAGCTTTCCTTTTCATTTATCAGCTACCATTACCAGAATAAGGCCGACAATTATTCAACGGCACCGGTGGTAAGGGAAATGGCGATGAAACTTGCAAAGGGTAATTCATTAAAGCAGGAATTCCTGTATGATTCCATTGTAAAATCAAGGCTCGAGTATTTCAACGATTCCATGGCCAACATACCGGTGTTTAATATTCTGCTCAAGAAGTACACCCTGAAAGATGTTCGTGAAAGGGAAATCAACCTGGGACTCGACTTAAAAGGCGGTATGAACGTGACCATGGATGTCTCGGTTCCCGATATCATCCGTGCTTTATCCGGATACAGCCAGAACCCGATCTTTGTAAAATCCCTGGCCAAGGCAATGGAGAAGGAAAAAACCAGTACTGCAGATTTCGTCGACTTATTTGCACAGGCCTTCAAGGAAACGGATCCGAATGCCAAGCTCGCATCGATCTTCAACACCGTCGAATTAAAAGACAAGATCAACTACAATTCCACTAACGATGAGGTGATCAAGATCATCCGCGACGAAACCAATGCCGCCATCGACCGCACCTTTCAAATCCTCCGTACCCGTATTGACCGTTTCGGGGTTACGCAGCCTAACATCCAGAAACTGCAGACGGCCGGCCGTATTCTGATCGAACTTCCCGGGATCAAGGAGCCGGACCGCGTTCGCAAACTATTGCAGGGAACCGCCCAGCTCGAATTCTGGGAAACCTACCAGTGGCCTGATCTTGCTGCCTCCTTCAATGATGCTGACAAAAAACTTGTTGCTATCCTCAGCACCGGTGGTGACACCACGAAAGCCGACAGCCTGAAGAAAGATACAACAAACCTTGCTACAGTTGCAGGGAAACTGCCCCAACTGGCTGAAAAGAAAGAATCCGGTAAAAAAGAAACTGCAAAAAAAGGAAAAGAAGTAAAGAAAGAGATAGCTGCAAAGAAAGAAGTTGCCAAAACCGATACCACGAAGAAAGAAAATGCCCTCCTGAAACAGCTTGGGAAAGACACCGCCTCCAAAGCCATCGATTCCAAACGTACCAAATCGATCGAGGAATCGGCCAAGAAAAACCCATTGTTCACTTACCTGAACCCTCCCATCTATCCGACAAAGGATGGAAAGTACGAACAGGGACAGACTGCCAGGGTTGGAAGTTCTCTGATCAAGGACACCTCCCGGGTGAACTACATGCTGCGGCTTGTGAAAAATGCATTCCCCAGGGACGTGAAATTTGCATGGATCATTAAACCCAATGCTGAAAGGAAAGAAATACTTGACCTGGTTGCATTGAAAATAACTTCCCGCGATGGCACGCCAGCCATGGGAGGAGATGTTATCACCAACGCACGCCAGGATTACGACCAGAACGGACAGGTTGAAGTCTCGATGTCGATGAACGGCGAAGGTGCCCGGGTCTGGAAAAGGTTGACCGGCGATAACATTGGCAAACAGATTGCGATTGTTCTCGACGGATATGTTTATTCCTATCCGAATGTAAAAGGCGAAATCCCCAATGGATCTTCTTCCATCAGCGGGGGTAGCATGACCGTTGAAGAAGCACAAGACCTGGCCAACATCCTGAAAGCCGGTAAACTCCCGGCCCCGGCAAGGATTGTGGCAGAAGAAGAAGTGGGCCCCTCACTCGGAAGGGAATCCATAAATGCTGGTCTTATCTCCTTTATCATCGCATTCATCGGCGTACTGTTGTACATGTCACTTTATTATAACGGAGCAGGACATGTTGCCGACATCGCACTTTTTGCGAACGTATTTTTCCTCTTCGGCGTTCTGGCTTCCATTGGTGCTGTTCTGACCCTCCCCGGTATCGCCGGAGTTGTGTTAACGCTCGCCATGGCAGTCGACTCCAACGTGATCATCTATGAACGAATGCGGGAAGAAATCCGAGCGGGAAAAGGACTCCGTCTCGTGGTCAAGGATGGTTTCCACCATGCACTGTCCGCTATTATAGACGGCCACGTTACCACGATCCTTACAGGTATTGTCCTTTACATTTTCGGATCGGGTCCCGTCCAGGGATTTGCAACAACCCTCGTTATCGGTTTGTTACTCTCATTATTCTCTTCCATCTTCATTGCACGCCTCTGTTTTGAATTTATGCTCGACCGGAACATGGATATCACGGTAGGGAACAAATATACAATCAATGCATTCCAAAATACCCATATCGATTTTATCGGCCTCAGGAAAAAGATGTACATCCTTTCATTATGCGTCATTATTCCAGGGGTCATCAGTATCTTCGTCCGCGGGTTGGATCCCGGACTGGATTTTACGGGTGGAAGAAGCTATGTTGTTCGTTTCGACCAGAATGTTTCTACCAACAAGTTACGTGAATCCCTCGGTAAGATACTCGGAGAAGCCCCTGAAGTGAAGACCTTTGGACCAAGGAACCAGGTGAAGATCACGACCAAATTCATGATCAACGAAAAGACAGAGAAAGCCGATTCGATCGTGAATGCAAGAATTTTTGAAGGGGTAAAGGGATCTTATGTAAAACAGATTACTTTAGCTGAATACAAGTCGAACGATCCCAAGAAGATCATCGGTGAGTTGAGCCACCAGCGGGTTGACCCGACCATCTCCTATGCCTTGATCTGGCAGGCGGTGTTTGCCGTATTCTTCGCTCTGGTCATCATCTTTATATACATCGCCATCAGGTTCAAGAACTGGCAATATGGCCTTGGAGGTGTAGCCTCACTTTTCCATGATACCCTCATCATTATTACTGCATTTACCCTGTTCCATGGCATCCTGCCTTTCGGGATGGAAATCGACCAGTCGTTTATCGCTGCTCTTCTCACCATTATCGGTTATTCCATCATGGACACTGTTATCATCTTCGACAGGATCCGTGAATATACTCACCTCTACCCCAAGAGAGATCTTGCAAACAATATCAACGCAGCCATTAACAGTACATTGGGTAGAACCATCAACACTTCTGGTATCACTTTCGTTACCTTGATCGTGATCTTCATCTTCGGCGGTGAAGTATTGAGAGGATTTATGTTCGCATTAATGATCGGCGTTGTTTCGGGAACCTATTCTTCCGTATTTAATGCCACGCCGATTGCCTACGACGTGATCATGTGGAAAAAAAGAAGGAAAGAAAAAAAAGAACTGACTTCTAAAGGCAAGTAGATATTGGCCTTAATTTCTTGAGGAAGAAAAAGCTGTCTCAGATGTGAGGCAGTTTTTCTTTTACTCTTTTGAAGTATTGCCCGGCATGTAAATCTTCTGGGCTAATAAACCGAAGCAGGATCCACATTCAGACTCTTGAACAGGAACATACACTTTAATGCTTCCGTTTCCATATCCTGCTTTAGTAAGTCGGAACCATAATGTCCACCCTTTTTAATGACCTTTAAAAGATACGGATTTGATTTATCTCCTAATTCCTGCAGCGTGGCCACAAACTTATAGGAATGAAGAGGAGGCACCCTGTCATCATTATCCGCAGTAATCACCAGGGTCGCAGGATAGTTTGCTCCCTTTTTAAGGTTATGAAGAGGTGAATAACTTAAAAGATTTGGAAAATCTTTGGCATTTGAACTGATCCCGAATTCGCTTTCATTGGTTGAGCCAATTGAAAATTTATCATATCGAAGCATATCAAACACACCCATTTTAGCTATGGCGGCCCGGAATAATTCCGGATGCTGGGTCATTGCAACCCCGACGAGCAAGCCACCATTCGATCCCCCCTCAATCGCAAGCTTATCGTGCGAAGTATAACTGCTGTCAATCAGGTATTGTGCAGCTGAAATAAAATCATTGAAACTATTGGTTTTCTTAAGCCTCCTGCCTTCCTCATACCAGGTACTGCCTTTCTCTCCTCCTCCCCTGATACCCGGGACTGCAAAAATACCTCCATTCTCAATCCATATAATTGTACTGGGTCTGAAAAAGGGAGTCAGGTTCACACCGAATCCGCCGTAACCATATAACAACACCGGATTGTTCCCTTTTAATTTCAGCCCTTTCCGGTATGTCAGAAACATAGAGATTTCCGTATTGTCGAATGATCTGTACCTGACATATTTTGTTTCAAAAAGGGTCTGGTCAAATGCGATGAAAGTATTGGTCACCAGTTCTGTCTTCATGGTTTGCAGATCCAGCCTGTGTGCTACAGAAGGGAAATAAAATGAGTTCACAAAATAATAGGTTTCCTTATCACCCGGCCGGGCTTCAAATCCCCTGACTGAATTCCCTACAGGAAACCGGATTTGTTTGATCATCTTACCTTCCATGTTGTAAATGCAGGTCATAAACTGACCATTCAGTGAGTACAGGCAGATAATCTTTTCATCTGTATAACTCACATGTTCCAGAATATTTTTAAACTGATGGATAATTTCTTTGTAATGATTTATTCCTTCAGAAGGATTATACAAAAGGATTCTACCTGTCGGAGCGTCCAGGTCAGTTTGGACAAGAAACGAACTTCCAATGTTGTTGATGACATTAAATTCCATCTTGGGGGAGTGCGAAACCCGGATAAAAGGTTTTAACCGGATCGAAGGGAAGGAATCCAGACTGGCATACAAGACTGCCTTCTGCAGTGTGTCGTCATTCCGGACACCGCTATCGACGATAAGAAATTTTTCGTCAGACGTAACAGAATATGAAAACCATTTGTCGTGAAAACCAGGCGGCGGATTATAAACCAGCATATCACGCTTTGCATCGTCACCCAGCTTATGGTAAAACAATTTGGGATTCTTGTTTGCCGCAGTAATCCTGACATTATCGGAAACAGAATCATATTTTATATAAAAAAAGCCGTTATCCTTCCAGGAGAGATCAAAAAATTTCACATTTTCAATGACATCCTTCATCAGCTTTTTCCCGTCCAACTCCATAACTCTTATGTCACTCCAGTCGGCCCCTGATGCGGAAAGCGAGAAAGCCAGATACCTGTTGTCGCCCGACACGGCAAAATCCCTGACGGTAAGCAAATCCGTTTTCTTTTCTTTGAAATTTTCAGGATCAACAATCGCAGTAGGGATGCCGTTAAAGGATTTCTGATAAAACAGCACAGGAGGCTTCTCCTCATCGTAGATTGAATAATGAAAATAGTACTGCCCTTGTTTCTTCAGTCCTTTGGAAGCTGCCCATCGGTATTGCATCAACTTCTCATAGATCCCGTTTTCAAGCAATCGTTTCCCCGACTCGTACTGGTTGGTAATATCTTCTTCTTGGCCGATCCAGTCAAGGGTTTTCGGGGAGTTGATCTCTTCCAGCCAACGGTAAGGATCAGGTATCTTTGTACCAAAGTAAGTATCCACGGTGTCTGATTTCCACGGTTTCGGGTAATTAAAACCGGTTTGGCCATGCAGGAATAGCGAAATGGCAAATAATAAAAGGATAGGAGCTTTCTTCATGATGGTTTCTTTAAATCCATACATCCGTTCAATCATTATGTAAATGTATGGATTAAAAGAATTTCATCGACACCTCTTTAAGAAATTTTTCTTCGAGCACGCGGGTGACGCGGGTTTGAATGAGATTGTCCACAATGCTCAATGAATTGCTATGACTAAGATGCGTTGAATAAATATCTTTGTAAAAATAATTTTGCATTTATCAATTGAATTCAGCTAATAAAAAAAAGTATATTTGTATGATCGTCCCGCATAGATAAAATCAAAGGAAAATAAAAAGCTATGATCGCAAAAAATCTACCTCATAAGACCGTTGAACGGTTGAGTCAATACAGAAGGTCGCTGTTGCTGATCTTATCAAATGAAAAAACCCATGTATTCTCGCATGAGATCGCCCAGATGCTTCACATAACACCGGTACAAGTGAGGCGTGACTTAATGCTGATCGGTTATTCCGGGAACCTCCGGAAGGGATATGATATTAAAGAACTGATCGAGATGATCGGGAATATCATTGATACCGAAAAAGGACAAAAAGTAGCAGTGATCGGCCTTGGGAACCTGGGTAAAGCTTTTATCAGTTATTTTAAAGGAAAACGTACCAAGTTGACCATGGTGGCGGCATTCGACATCAACCCGGATAAAATTGACCGGATCTATGACGGTGTGCCCTGTTACCATATCGACAGGATCTCGGAAATCATGAAGAAAGAAAATATCAATATAGGGATCATCACTGTACCTGCCGATCAAGCCCCTGGTATTGCAGAAAGGCTTGTCCTTGCAGGCGCCAAAGGAATCCTGAACTATTCCCCGAAACCGTTGAATGTTTCTCCATACGTCTACCTTGAAGAATATGACATGATCACCTCGCTTGAGAAGGTGGCATTTTTTGCCAAGAAGAACGACGAACGATCTAAATAGAAGAAAAGAATTGAAAATATTCAGGAATTTTGACGAGGCTGATTCCATTCACAATGCCGTCGTCACCACGGGATCATTTGACGGGGTCAATATTGCGCACAAAGTACTTCTTCAGCGTTTAAAAAAACTTGCCGACGAAACCGGGGGGGAAACGGTTCTGATTACCTTCCAACCTCACCCGCGAAAAGTGTTGTATCCCGATACAGCCGGGAAAGATCTGTACCTGATCAATTCACAGCGGGAGAAGATTGAACTGCTGCGGAAAGCCGGACTGGACAACCTGATCATCGTAGATTTCACACTCGAATTTTCCAAAATCACCTCTGTCGATTTCGTGAAGAATATCCTGCTGAACAAGATTCATGCGCGCAAGATCGTTATCGGATTCAATCACCATTTCGGCCATAACCGGGAAGGAGACTACGAAGCCCTCAGGCAACTTGGAATGGAATATGGCTTTGATGTGGAAGAGATACCGGAACAGGATATCCAAAATGAAACGGTCAGTTCTACAAAGATCCGGAAAGCTTTGCTGGAAGGGAATATTCAGAAAGCCAATGCATACCTTGGCCATCACTATATTATCATGGGACTGATCCAGGAAGTCAATCCTAAGCTTCGTGCAATCGGGTTTCCCAGCTTCAGCATTAAGATCGAAGAAGAAAGCAAATTACTTCCTCCAAATGGGGTTTATGCCGTCAGTGTGACAGATGAAATTAATACCTACCGCGGGATGTGTTTTATCAAGAAACGCGGACAATCATCCATCGAAGCCGTGGTGGATTTCCACTTGTTTGATGCGCCGGATGTGCTCTCCGGTTCGAGTGCAACAGTTTATTTCCACAAATTCATCCGTCAAGAAAAACCCTTTAATTCACCTGAGGAAATGCAGAAGCAATTGCAAATCGACCGGGCACAGGTGGATGAACTGATATTCTGAACCATGCAGATCGACATCCTTACATTATTCCCCGACTTGTTCGAAGGTCCGTTCAGCCAATCCATCCTGAAACGCGCGAAAGATAAAGGCGTGGTCACGATCTGTCTTCACAACATCCGTGATTATTCAAAGGGTAAGCATAGAACCGTTGATGATTATCCTTTCGGAGGTGGAGCCGGTATGGTGATGATGATCGAGCCTGTTGCACGTTGCATTGAAAGCCTGAAGGAGAAAACAAATTATGATGAGGTGATCTATATGAGCCCGGACGGCGAACTGCTCACACAGAAAGTAGCAAACAGACTTTCAGTCCTGAAAAATATCATCCTTCTCTGCGGCCATTACAAAGGTATCGATGAACGTATACGGGAACATCTCATAACCCGTGAAATCTCGATCGGAAATTATGTCCTCTCGGGAGGAGAACTTGCAGCTGCAGTCCTTACAGATGCCGTGGTGAGGTTAATGCCCGGCGTCCTGAATGATGAGACCTCGGCATTGTCCGATTCTTTCCAGGACGATCTCATTTCGCCTCCCGTTTATACACGGCCTTCCGATTTCCGGGGATGGAAGGTTCCCGATGTTTTGCTTTCCGGGAATGACAAAGAGATTGCAAAGTGGAAACATGAACGATCCGTTGAGCGCACCCGCCAACGCAGGCCCGATCTGCTGGATGACGCCGGGTTCTGAGGAAAACCACAGAAGTTCACCCGTGATAGATTTGAAGTTCTTTCAACTACTTCCGCACAATAAAAGTTGCTTTGGCTACTATCTCCTTCATGAATAATAACCTGGCAACGTACATCCCATTCTGCCATGAGCTAACATCAATTTCGACCTTCTCTGTTTTCTTAGGCATTTCTTTCGAAAATATAAGTTTCCCGAACAGATCGTATATCTCAAGGTTTGAATTGTTCCATTGATGATAAATGGTACTGATCTGCATTGTCCCGGAGGAAGACTGTTTTAATAAGAATTGCGGAAGATCAATTGTGATTTTGTCTTTCGTTGGATTCGGGTAAATAACAAGATTGAATCTTTCCGGGGTTTTAATGGGATCGTAAACATTTGTTATGACAGCACAATCACCCAAAGAAACGGTATCTGAAACAATTGAATGAGGGCAGAGGCTATCATAAATCCGGGGTTGAGTGTTAATTGGAGCATATTCCAAGTTTGAAGTGAATTTATAGAGATAAATTTTTGAAGAGGTGCTATCCGGATCGAATTCACCAGATGTAAGGTAATTTTGATCGAAAGTAAAGAGAGATGATGCTAGTTGATAATTTATATTTAGGGAGATAATTCTTGTTTTCGTAATATTACCCAAGGTGTCGGTTTTAAATATACCGTTGTTCAGTATATTATTTTCATCAAACCATCCAGCCGATATGAATAATGAATCATTATTTTTAAGGTTAAGTGTGTTTGATTTGCCCAGAATTGAATTTGGTAATAGGTCCTTGTAGAAAACTTCCTCTCCTGTTGGACTTACTTTTAAAAAGCAGGGTGAATCCCCATACGGTGATGAGTTTCGAAAATGCCTTGCAGCCGTGTAATAGAATCCGGTTTCATTGACCTGGGGACAGGTTGCCAAATCACCTCTAAACCCATTTGTATGTCCGAAAGGAAGAGTCCATAATACGTTTGCATTGGAATCGGTCATGATGATCAGAGGACGTAAATAATAAACATGTCCGGGCGAACCATCGTAAGCGTCACCTGTAACAAGAAAATTATTATCCTGAAGAACCAGGAGGTCTCTTCCTTCTGAATTCTGAATGTAGGAATCGGATTGGTTTATCAACTGTTCCCATAAAATATTTCCATCGATATCCAATTTAAAAAGCCATATTCTTTTCGTTTTCCAATCCTGGAAATACGATACCAGTGATATATACCCTCCTGGGATTTTCTTTATTTTAACTCCATAATCATCATTTCCGGGGGTTGAAATAATTTTACACCACTCCTTTTCACCACATGCATTGAATTTTATAAAAATTACATCATAATTTACCGGATCAAGCTTCGTGGTAACCCCGATTACAATTATGCCTCCATCAGAAGTTTTATCAAACCCGCTAAATGCAACCTGGTATGATTCAGAGAAGATAGTTTTAGTCCAAAGTTGATTACCGTTAATATCCGTCTTAATAAGCGATGCATACATTTGAGGAACACCCGTCCCGGGATCAACCTGAACAGATAATATATACCCTTTATCATAGGATTCAATCAGACCCCAACTCCAGTAATTTGTATTTCCTCCATATATCTTCGGCCAGTCCTGCGAATAAGAATACATGGACGGAAATAATATTAAAAGCATGAAAATTCTGAAAATTTTCATTTAAGATTATTAATTGAAATAAAATTACCGTTTATTTTACAATTATTATTTTTTTTGTTTGAATTCTTTTGCCATCAACCCTCAACTCTACCAAATACGTTCCGTTCTCAATTCCCCTAGTGCTAATAATCTTTTGATCCATTATTTTATCAAGTTTTACAGTATAGGTACCCTTTCAATATCGTTCTAATTTTATTGTTACATTATATACGATTTACAATTAATTTATGGTCATTTAATTGAACTTCAATAAATGAAGTTCCTCACATCAGAGCCTATTGTCATATGTTGTTTACTATTTTTCAATTTAAGATAAGCGGCGGGGGTGAATAACACCAAAATAGATTGTTTTTCACCTTTTTCTGAAGAAATTTTTTCAGGACACGTGTTTGCGAATGAAGAAATTTACTATATTTGCACTCTTTTTAGTGAGAACCCCATACAATAATTGTTGAAGTTATGAATCGCGCAGAAACCATAAAGTTTGTAGAAGAATCATTTATCCCGAAGAAAGAATTACCTGTTTTCAAAGCCGGTGATACCATCACGGTACAATATAAGATCAAGGAAGGAAACAAGGAACGTATCCAGAACTTCCAGGGAGTTGTATTGCAGCGTTCTGGAAAAGGAGTAAATGAAACTTTTACGGTACGAAAAATATCGGGGAATATTGGTGTTGAAAGGATTTTTCCTATGTCATCTCCCTTTATTGAAAAGATTGATGTGAATAAGAAAGGCGTCGTAAGAAGAGCCAGAATATTTTACCTCCGCGGTTTACGTGGAAAGAAAGCCCGTATCCGGGAAGAAAGAGTTTAATAAAAAACCCGCCGCTGGCGGGTTTTTTATTAGTTCATCACCAGGTTCACAAAACCTGTTCCCCTTGTCTTAAAAACAGCTAATGCGCCGGAATAATTCAGTAGGTTCCTGATAATCTGTTCGCTGGGGGAAACACCGTTTCTTTCCATTTTTTTTCTTAATTGATGTCTCCGGGTTCTCGCTCCGGATTTGTTTTTGGAAGATAACGATGGGCGTGAATAGAGAGTTAAGGTTTTCTTCATAGGCAAAATAGCAGATTTATGTTATTTCAATACTTTAATAACGGACAAAAAACCGCCATATTTTACCGGTGAAAAAAAATATTTTAAAAAAGGGGAAACCTCCCAGCGTCGAAGTGAAAAAGGGCTACCTGATTGTCCAGGAAAGTGTTAACAAAGCAAGTACGGGTTAAAGCGAAGGTGAATCTTTTACACCGTAAGGATGATGTTTTTTTCGTCTACCAGTTTCCTTAAGTTGATCAGTGCATACCGCATGCGGCCGAGTGCCGTATTGATACTTACGTTCGTAACTTCTGCAATGTCCTTGAAACTCATATCGCCATAATGCCGCATAACCAGGACTTCGCGTTGTTCTTTTGGGAGGTAGTCGATGAGTTTTTTCACATCCTTGTGGATCTGTTCGGTAATGATCCTTTCTTCGATCGATTCGACAGGAATACGAACCTTATCGAAAATGTCAAAATCATCACGGTTCTCGATCGTGGGAATCCGTTTTGATTTCCGGAAATGGTCGATGATGAGGTTGTGTGCGATCCGCATCGCCCACTGGATGAATTTTCCTTCTTCCTTATAAGAACCGGAACGGATGGTATTGATTACTTTGATGAATGTATCCTGAAAAAGATCTTCTGCAAGTTCTTTTTCTTTTACAATCATAAGGATATATGCAAAGATGCGGTTCTTATGACGACGGATCAATATCTCAAGGCTGGATTGGTCTCCGGCTGAGTATCTACCAATCAGTTCCTGGTCGGTGACTGCTTGGGCGTTCATGGGGCCTCCTTTTTTAGTCAAAAAAGGGTAGATATTTTCTCGATAGCCGGTCTCCTATGATTTTAATTACGAAATTACGATATTTCGTAAGGATTTTTACAAATGTACATCGCAAAAGTAAACAAAAAAAAATTAAAAGCAAATATTCTGCCTAATTTTGCAAACTTTCTTTGCATGACTAACTAAGATGACCAAAAACGTTGATTTACTCGACCCGAAGGATTTTATCATTATTAAAGGCGCAAGGGTCAATAATCTCAAGAACATTCAGCTTGCAATTCCCCGGAATAAATTTGTTGTCATAACTGGTCTGTCTGGGTCCGGGAAATCCTCACTTGCTTTCGATACCTTGTTTGCCGATGGCCAGCGCCGGTATGTTGAAAGCCTTTCCGCCTATGCGCGCCAGTTTCTCGGGCGGATGAGCAAACCTGATGTGGATTACATCAAAGGGATCTCTCCTGCCATTGCCATCGAACAAAAGGTCAATACTTCGAACCCCCGGTCCACAGTCGGAACCTCTACAGAAATATATGAATACCTCAAACTGCTTTTTGCCCGCATCGGAAAGACCTATTCTCCCGTTTCCGGGAAGGTTGTAAAGCGTGACACCGTTACCGATGTAGTCGATCATATCCTGGCATTGCCGGATGAATCCAGGATCAGTATCTTCTCTCCCATCCCGCTTTCCGATCACAATGGTGACCTGTTAGCGAAATGCAAGATCCTGCTTCAGCAGGGTTTTACAAGGATCATGGTGAACAATGAGATCTACCGGATCGATGAAATCGATCCCAAAATAAAATGTATCGGGGAAGAGATGTTCCTGCTGGTGGACCGTTTCCAGGTACAAAAAGCTGACAATGACCTGGCCGGCAGGATCGCCGATTCCATTCAAACGGCTTATTACGAGAGCCACGGCTATTGCATGGTGGAGATTGCAGCTGAAAAACCCGTGCGTAAATCTTTTTCGAACCGCTTTGAAGCTGATGGCATCGACTTCGAGGAACCTTCTGCCAATCTTTTCACCTTCAACAATCCTTTCGGCGCATGTAAAACCTGTGAAGGATTTGGTACCGTGATCGGAGTTGATGAAGACCGGGTGATCCCCAATAGGAATTTATCCATTTATGATGAAGCCATTGCCTGCTGGCGGGGAGAAAAGATGAGCGAGTGGAAGAATGAACTCGTTATGAATGCCTATAAATTCGATTTCCCTATCCATAAACCGGTTTATGAGTTGACTCCTGCACAACGGGATCTGCTGTGGACCGGAAACAAATATTTTCATGGTCTGAAGGATTTTTTCGAGTTCGTGGAGAGCCAGAATTACAAGGTGCAATACCGAGTAATGATGTCGCGCTACCGCGGAAAAACGCTTTGTCCCGAATGCAAAGGAACACGGTTGCGGAAGGATGCCGGTTATGTGAAGATCGGGGGAAAATCGATCAATGAACTTGTACTGGTGCCGATCGGCGATCTGAAGGACTTTTTCTACAAGCTGAAACTATCGGAGTTTGAAAAGAATGTTTCCAGGCGGTTGCTGAAAGAGATCAACAAACGGCTGGAAGTTTTAACGGATGTGGGACTTGGTTATCTCACGCTAAACCGACTTTCCTCCACCCTTTCTGGTGGTGAATCCCAACGCATCAATCTTTCCACGGCACTTGGCAGCAACCTTACCGGATCGATGTATATCCTCGACGAGCCCAGCATCGGTCTTCACCCGCGCGATACGCAACGGCTCATCAAAGTTCTGCTGGGCCTGAGGGATCTTGGAAATACCGTCATTGTCGTTGAACATGATGAAGAGATTATCCGCGCTGCCGACCAGGTCATTGATATCGGTCCATTGGCAGGACATTACGGTGGAGAAATCATGTTCCAGGGAACCTTTAAAGAAATTCTGAAAGACAAGGAAAGCCTGACAGCTAAATACCTCGATCACAGGTTGAATATTCCTTTGCCCGCCCGTCGCAGGAAATGGAAAGAATTCATTGAAATCAAAGGCGCCCGTGAGAATAACCTGAAAAATTTTGATGTCAGGATCCCGTTGAATATATTTACCGCCATTACCGGAGTGAGCGGGTCGGGAAAAACTTCCCTGGTTAAGAAGATCCTTTTTCCTTCCCTGAAAAAGATGTTCGATGGGTATGCCGAAAGGACAGGAAAATTCGATCAACTGGCAGGAGATTACAACCGTATCGGATCCGTTGAACTGGTCGACCAAAACCCCATCGGAAGGTCATCAAGGTCAAATCCTGCCACATATATCAAAGCATTTGATGAGATCCGGAACCTTTTTGCCGACCAGCAACTCTCACGGGTCAGGGGATATAAACCCGGGTACTTTTCATTCAATATCCAGGGTGGGCGATGCGAGGAATGTGAAGGAGAAGGCGTTGTAAAAATTGAAATGCAGTTCATGGCCGATCTTTACCTGACCTGCGAAAGTTGCAAGGGAAAAAGGTACAAGGAAGAAGTTCTCGATGTGAAATATCATGAGAAGACCATCGTCGATATCCTGCAGCTGACCATCGATGAAGCCATGGGTTTTTTCAGCAATGGAGACAAACCTTCATCACATGAAAAAAGAATCCTGGCAAGGCTGAAACCCTTACAGGATGTGGGCCTTGGATACCTTCGTATGGGACAATCGTCGAGTACGCTCAGCGGCGGAGAGGCTCAACGCATCAAGCTGGCATTCTTTCTTACAAAAGGAACCAATGAGAAACCCACCCTCTTTATTTTTGATGAACCTACCACGGGTCTGCATTTCCACGATATTCACAAGCTGTTGATCGCCTTTGAATCACTCATCAGTAACGGCCATACTGTTCTCGTTATTGAACATAACCTCGAGGTCATCAAATCTGCTGATTGGGTGATCGATCTGGGGAAAGAAGGAGGAGAAGAAGGCGGAAATGTTGTTTTCACAGGAACCCCGGAACAACTTGCTGATTTCAGTGGATCCTATACAGGAGGATATCTGAAGGAGAAATTGATAATTGATAATTGATAATTGATAATTGACAATGGATAATATCAAGCACTAACCTTGGCTGGCGCGCGTTTCTAACGCGTGCCCACAATATAAATTGATAATTGAAAATTGACAATTGATAATGAAAAGTATTAATCCATCAACAAACCAGGTAATCCGTGAATACCCCGAACATTCTTCATCCGAAGTTAAAACGATCATCGAAGATGTTCATACAGAATGGCTGACCTGGAAAGAAACCTCCTTTGAACACCGTTCGGGGTTGTTCAGGAGTGCTGCCCGCATTCTGCGTGAAAGAAAAGATACCTATTCCCGACTGATGACAGAAGAGATGGGCAAGATCATCCGGGAATCGAAGGCCGAGATTGAGAAATGTGCCAATGCCTGCGACTATTATGCAGATCATGCGGCTGATCTGTTGGAAGACCAGGTCATTTCTTCAGATGCATCGCGCAGCTTTGTGATGTTTCAACCGCTCGGTGTTATCCTTGCAGTGATGCCATGGAACTTCCCTTTCTGGCAGGTATTCAGGTTCGCGGCTCCCACGCTGATGGCAGGAAATGCTGCTGTTTTAAAACATGCTTCCAATGTTCCGGGATGTGCGCTCGCCATTGAAGAAATATTTCATGATGCCGGGTTTCCGAAAAATCTTTTCCGGACCCTGATGATCCCATCAAAGGAAGTGAAAGCTGTAATTGCTGATCCGCGTATTGCCGCTGCAACACTCACCGGGAGTGAATCAGCCGGAAGTGAGGTGGCGGCGCTTGCCGGACACCACATCAAGAAAACCGTTCTCGAACTGGGAGGGTCGGATGCATTCATCATCCTGGAAGATGCGGATATGGAGAAAGCCGTTAAAACAGCCATCACCGCCCGTATGATCAACCAGGGACAGAGTTGCATTGCCGCCAAACGGTTCATTGTCGTGGAGAGCCGCACAGCTGAATTTGAAGTCCGGTTGAAGCAAACTTTGGAATCGCTGAGGATGGGTGATCCTATGGATTCACAGACTGACGTCGGGCCACTGGCGCGCAAAGACATAGCTGATGAAATCGACCAACAGGTTCAGCGGTCGGTGGCTGCGGGTGCACGGCTTGTCACAGGCGGGAAGTCAGCTGACCGACAAGGCTTTTATTACCCTCCTACCCTTCTTGCAGATGTAAAAAAAGGAATGGCTGTTTACAAGGAAGAAACGTTTGGTCCGGTTGTTTCGATAATTTCAGTGAAAGATGAAGAAGAAGCCATTACGGTCGCAAATGATTCGGAGTTCGGGCTTGGTGGCAGTGTCTGGACCGAAAACCGGGAACGCGGAGAAGCAGTTGCCCGCAGGATTGAGACAGGCGCTGTATTCGTCAACGGACTGGTGAAATCCGATCCCCGGCTACCATTCGGCGGAATTAAAAAATCCGGTTATGGCCGTGAGCTGGGAGAATTCGGGATCAGGGAGTTTGTGAATGTGAAAACGATCTGGATCGGATAGAATTTCTGGATGCTGGAAGCTGGATGCTGGATGCTGGATGCTGGATGCTGGATGCTGGATGCTGGATCAAAAAATTACAGAGTAAGAAAAACAACCTATATGACCATAATTGATAAGACCGGGATTCTTCCAAAACTTGCCACAATGGAAAAGGTGGTGATCGAACTTGGCTGCGGGTCAGCCAAAAAGGTAAAAGATGCCATCGGAATCGATCAGATTGATCACGACACTGTAGATATTGTTTGCAACCTGGAGGATGGGTTGCCATTTTTACCCGACAATAGCGTGGATGTCATCTATTCTTTTCATTTACTTGAACACCTGCCCGATTTAGGCTTTTTTATGGCTGAAATTTTCAGGGTACTAAAACCGGGTGGAAAAAAAATCGGCACGGTGCCTCATTTCTCCAATCCTTATTATTACAGTGATTATACGCACAAGGCCCCATTCGGGCTTTATTCCTTCTGCTATTTTGCACATGAGACTCCTTACCGGAGAAAAGTCCTTCATTATCAAAAGGAAATTAACATAAAAATCAACAGTCAGAAAATCATCTTTTATTCGCCCTTCAAATTCATCAACCTCTTCCGCAAATTTTACGGGATCATTTTTAATGCGACTATTTTCATGCAGGAATTCTATGAAGGAAGTATGAGTACCATTCTCCCCGCCCATGAATTATCATTTGAGTTGGAAAAAGAATGAAGAATGCAGGGATTCGGGATACTGGATACTGGATGCTGGATGCTGGATGAAAGAAACAAGCAGTTGAACTTTTTCTTTTATGTTAATCAGGAACTTCTTACTTTTGCACCCTCAAAAAACGGCGTGGTAGCTCAGATGGTTAGAGCGTCGGATTCATAACCCGGAGGTCGGGGGTTCAATTCCCCCCCACGCTACAGAAAAAAAACCTGTCCAGAATACCCGGGCGGGATTTTTTTTTGCCGATGGATACGGTAATTCATTGCCGAAGTAAATCACATAGAAACGGAAGCTGCCCTGGTGAAAATGATGATGTCATTATTTCTTATTATCTTCGGTTTTTGATTGATACCCGCAATATTGCAGGTACAAGAGAGTTAGTGCCAATTGTTGATCTGAAAAACTGACAATTAACTACTTTTGATTTACTTTATAATTGCAAAAACTTTTTAGAAATTTAGCTTCCAAAAACCATGGCACGAAAACAAAACTCTTTTTATCATAATAAAGCAATAACCAGAATTCGTCCAAACCTATTTTTCATTTCTTGCATTCCAATGTTGCTATTATTGTTTTTTACGCATTGCAAAAAAAGTAACAGTGTTCAGGAAAAGGAACCGGTTCGAATCAAAACCGTTTACTATTATTGGACAGGACAATCAACCAGTAAAGTTGTGGATTCAAATACTTATGTTAATAATCGCCTTAGTGAAACATATACTTATGAGGATCATGGAACATTACATTCCGATCCAAGTAGTAAAATAACCTATACCTATAGTGGAAATGAGATAATTGTCAGCCTTTATTATCTTTCTGTTCAAGGGGCTGTTCTAAGAAACAGGAGAACCTATGTCATTAATAATGGCCAGATCATTTCAATGCTTTACGAACCGGTAAGCAATGCTGGTTCAGAAGCTAAAGTGAAAGTGGTATATGAATATAATGGAAATCATCTGATACGTGAAACACATTCCGTTTCTTATTTCAATGATACTTGGGAAAGTGAGAATAAAAAGGAATTTTACTATGAGAATAACTTGGTTGATAGCATTATAGAATACAGCCCTATAGGGATTAACAATTGGAAGACAACGGGAAAACAGGAATTTGAATACTTAGGTGAGAAAATTGACAGATTAGTTCATTTTAGCTATTCTTCGAACATTTATATCCAGGATAAATTGACTCAGTATATCTATAGTGGTGAGAAAGTCATTTCCATCGGGTCCGACAACTCCCTGGAAGCTTTTCAATATGACGAATATGGAAATCTAAAATCCCATGATGATGACAATCCTTATTTTCCGAGGAAAACATTTCAATATGAAGCAGGAACAGGTAATTATGCTTTAATAAAATATATAGGGGATCCGCTTTCAAAATTCGAACAGTATCCGTGTTCGGTTTGCATTCCCTGACGCAACAATAAACTTCTGCAAGAAAAAATAGAGGTTTTGCAATAAAACAACTGGCACTAACGAGCTTGCAACAGCAAAGCGGGGAAATGAAGGAAGCAAGCTGCTGCCGGATCAACAAAGGAAAGAACAAAAAGAAAACTCTAGAACAAATCAAACCCGCTCAGCTATTGCAAGCAGAGCATTAGCAGCAACCCGGTTTGGCACATTATTCAATTTGGAAAGAGAGTTTTATATATTTAGTTAATAATTCTGACTTTAGCGCTTAGGCTGCCAAAGTAAAATTTACTAAACATAACAAATATATGATTTATCAAATGAAACTAACTATTTTTTTGCTTATCGTAATTTCAGCATTTGTTTTACCAGTTGCTTCTTATGGACAAGGTTCGGCTCTGATTTCCGGCAAAACAATTGAAAAAAAAATGCTCAAAGGCGAAAATCATCGATACACAATCTCTCTTCGAAAAGGAGAATATGCAGAATGTGTGGTGATACAAAAAGGTGTTGATTTGGCAATAGATGTAATTGATCCTTCAGGGGGGAAAATGAGAACATTAGATTCTCCGAACGGCACAGAAGGACCAGAACCGATTTCTATAGAAGCAGTGCAAACGGGGAAATATGAACTGCACATCTATCCTTTGGTAGAAGGCCAAACCGGAATGGACGATTCAATAAAAACAAAATGGGCAGAAGAAAATCAGGGAGATTATGTTATTACAGATTTTATAAAGTTCTCTCCAAGCGAATACAAACAAAAATTAGCGAAAATACAAGAAGATAAAAATGTGTTCCAGCAATGGATTAACAACAATGTCCACGAATTAAAGACTGTGGATGCAGGAAATGGATTTGAAGATCTGGAGCCTTTTAAATCTCTGTTAAAAGATGTTCGTGTGGTGGGTTTGGGCGAAGCTACACATGGCACGAGTGAATTTTTCAGAATGAAACATCGTATGCTGGAATTTCTGGTAAAAGAAATGGACTTTACTTCATTTTATATTGAAGCAAGTATGACACGTTGCCGTTACATTAATGATTATGTATTATATGGAATAGGCGATATTGATACTGCCGAAGGAATTTTAATAGGCACCGCGAACCAAAGTATAAGCAATTCTAAGGGCATACAGAGCGCGGTTT
>JADGPR010000078.1 GCA_017882335.1 Bacteroidales bacterium
ATATTTTGTTGATAGCTCCCCGACGTAGAAATATCATTGGCTGAAAGAGTTTCTCCTGTCAAAAAAACATTACCATTATTATCGGCAGTGATATTCCCATTATCATCCGACCTTTTTCCACCATAATATGTTCCCCAGAGCCTGTTTCCTGCCTGATCGAACTTTTCAATAAAGCAATCGCTGGTACCTCCGCCATATATCGTCTGATGTGATCCGGGAGAAGCAATTCCGGAAGTTGACTGAGTTTTTCCCGAAACATAAATATTTCCGCTTTTATCAACAAAGCATGATCTCAAATCTTCTGATCCTGTTCCTCCAAAGTAAGTTCCCCACAATCGCTGTCCGGCTGCATCGAACTTAGCCAGGAAGCCGTCCTCGTTACCGGCTAATGTATCCTGAAATGATCCGGTGCTTGCGATATTATTGGTTGAAGTAGTTGATCCTAAAAGAAAAACATTCCCGAATTTATCTGTTGAGCATCCGTATCCGTGATCCCAACCCGAGCCACCATAGTATGTCCCCCAAAGCCTTATTGATGTGGGATCTATAATCAGCAATGAATTTTCCGGAACTGGTTTGTTAACGGAAAACCCATAAACTTCATTATTTATTTTTTTAAACCGTACCTGAATATCAACTCTTGAATCATTAATTATGTAATAACTTTCGGGGATCAATTCTTCAATATCACCAAATCTTGTCCCGAATTTCAGGGTATCATGAAATAATGAAATATCATCAGGCCCGGCAATCATCAACCGTATATCACGGATATTACCTCCCGGACGGATCACGAAATTATATTTGTATCCGTGTTCTTCATTAGTAAAAAATTCCAGATCAATATCCGGATAAATATTTTTGTAGATGATCTTGCTGTATTGCTTGACATTCTTGATTCCTTCAGGAGGGCAGGCAGCCGTGAAATAATTGAAGTAAACCGGTAGCGGGTCAGAGGGGATTAGCTGGTAATTGGTGTTGGCGCCGACGAGGTTGATGTCGATACGATGGAAACGATAGCTATTCGCTGTTCGCTGTTCGTTATTCGTAAATGGCGAATGGCGAAAAGCAAATGGCAGTGTATCAGAAGACTCGACTTGATAAATGTCATAGCTCCAGCCCAAAGCACGCAGCTGAACATTAAACCCCGGAGTATTAAGCAAAAACAAAACACCCGGGTTTGGGTTGTTGTGCTGGTCAATGATCTGTCCTTTGTTTTCGATGAAGCCGGTTTTGGAATTCTGATGTTTAAGAAGGGTTCCCGGTTTGTTTGAGGCGAAAAGATCAGCGGGACCGCATAAAAGAGCTGTTACCAGGAATGCAAAAACTGAAGAGGGTAGAATTCTCTTCATATAGGCAAAGTTGAATAATGCAAATGTAAGGATTTGTACAATATGATAAAAGACAATGATATAAGGTGGAAGGTTGTCTGTAAATAATATTATTTTTTTTGCGGACCTTGGCGTCTTAGCGTCTTAGCGGTTAAAAAAACATTCGAACAAAGGTTTCTCGCAGACCTGCCTGCCGGCAGGCAGGTTTTCGCAGATGAAGCGCAGATTTTCGCAGAAAAAACCCACCAATATACCAACTACCGTCACGCGTCACGCGTTACGATTTATCAAAAGGATGTTGTTTTTCAAAGTCAGGACGATAATTTGCAGCACTATCCAACTCCTGGATCCACCCATTGTACATTCCCAGCCTGTCCATTTCCGAGACAATGACAGAATATTCTTCTTCGGTTACGGTGTTTTTTAGCTGCGGATGATGACTTAAGCGCGGGGTCGGGTAGTATTGTGACATCAGGGAAAAATGAAGGTCTGGCGAAAGTTCTTCTGCAATAAAATTCAACACTTTCAGGCTGTTTTCTGTATGTCCGGGAAGAACAAGGTGGCGGATGATCATCCCGGATTCTGCTGTGCCATCCTTTCCGGTATGAAGGGTTGCACCTTTCTGGCGGAACATCTCTTTCAACGCACGGGCAACCATTTCCGGGTAATTCGGAGTATCAGAATATTCACATGCCAGCCAAGATTCTATATATTTGAAATCCGGAAGATAAACATTGATCATCCCTTCGAGCGAACGGAGAGTCTCTGGTTTGTCATATCCATTGGTATTGTATACCCACACCGGATCGTATCCCAACGACTGAATGCAACGGATGATGATCTTTACCTGCATAATAAAATGGGAAGGCGATACGAAACCTACCCTGTTGATACCAGAATTGAGAATTTTAGTCACCTGCCGGATCACTTCATCCAACTCCATCACCGTTGATTTTCCGGAAATACGGTTATCACTGATCTGGTAGTTCTGGCAATAGATGCATTGCAGGTTACAATGGGTAAAGAAAATGTTGCAGATGCCATTCCCGCCGCTGATTGCAGGTTCTTCTCCCTTGTGGATACAGATGGAAGAGATATTGAATGATGCGTCGCTTTTACAATAACCCAATTTTTCAGTAAACCGGTCTTCATGACATTCACGGGGACAGAGGTTACAGTCATGAAGTTTGTTTAGTGGCTCAAGAAAGGATGTAAAATCCATAAATGAATGCAGTTTTTGCTTACTTTTGAAATTCATTATTTCTGTAACAAAAGTACGTAATTCATGAAGATGGAATCCTCAAAATACACGCATATTATCTGGGACTGGAACGGAACCCTGCTCAACGACAACTGGCTCTGCGTGGAAGTCATGAACACCCTGCTGGCTTCAAGAAACCTGCCGTTACTGACCCTTGACCGCTATCGAGATATCTTTGATTTCCCTGTGAAAGCTTATTATGAAAAGCTGGGCTTTGATTTTAAAAAAGAATCCTTTGAAATTGTTGGAATGGATTTCATGATCAGATATAACCAGCGGCAAAAGGAATGCAGGTTGCATGAGGATGCAGTAATCAGCCTGAAACGCATTGCTGGAAGCGGATACCGGCAAAATATCCTTTCGGCACGGGAACAGACTGAACTGCGACAGGAGACCATTGATCTTGGGGTTGCCGGTTATTTTGATAAAATTGATGGCCTGGATGACCACTATGCGCATGGAAAGACTGATGTGGGAATTCGCCTTCTGAAAGAACTCGATGTGGAAAAGCGAAAGATCCTGTTTATCGGCGATACTTGTCACGATGCCGAGGTAGCAAAAGAACTGGAAATCGACTGCATCCTGATCCCGAACGGGCATCAGTCAAAAGCAAGATTGCGCGGATCCGGTTCTCCCATCGTAAAATCATTAGATAAATTAAGTGGATACCTATGCGATCCGATCCGGTAAAGATTCTTTTGTTATTTTCATTGCTGATGTTTCTACAAAACAATGAAACAGGTGCCCAGGCAATGAAAGGTCAGACATTCCGAACCCACACCTTTACACTGAGCCCAGGAAAAAATATACAATCCTTGCCGGATCCGATTGTTAGGATCGCATTCCTGGGAAAGTCAACTATTGGTGGCATGGATAAGGAATCCCGTTCAGCTTTTGATTTTCTGAAGACGATGAAAGGTTTTTTTCCGGTATATATGACTTTCGACGAGATACGGAAGAACCCGAAGCTGCTTGATAGTTACAAATTAGCCTGGTTCCACAGGCAGGATACCTCCCGCTTCTCATCATCCGAAACAGATCAGAAAGTGATGAAGGAAATCCGGGATTTTCTTAATAAGGGAGGAAATCTCCTGCTGACGCTGAATGCATTTCATTATATTAATCTTCTGGGAATTGAGTCTGTTGCTCCCACTGATAGTATCAAACCCTCCGTGGATGAAGGTTATGGCCGGAAGCTGGGATTCCATTCTTTTCTTAACCACCCTGTGTTTGATGGAATGTTTGGTGGGGCTTATATTATGATGCCGTATAAAGATACTGCCTTCGGGGTAACAGGCTATTTCGGCAATTCCGTTCCAAAAAACGGGAAAGTAATAGGTGTGGACTGGGACTACATTTTTCTCAGGGAAGATTCGAAACTGATGCTGGAATACAGTGTCGGAAAAGGCAAAGTCATTGCAGTTGGAGGATATGCCTGCTACTCCGTCCCAAATATGAACCGCAAACACCTGGAACTTTTTACGGCCAATATATTCAGGTACTTTCTTTCTGCTGATTCATCTTCAGAAGTACATTTCTGGAATTATCTTCCTGCCACTGTTTACCCTTTACCGCAAAAGACTCAGGATACAGACCCCGTATTTGCAGCAATCCCGAACAGTGAAAAATGGGAAATTCCATATGACCCGCTGACAATTTCCAACCGGTATGCCTCGGAGAATTTCTGGGATGTTGCCGGCGAGCGTATGCTTACCATGGGTAATGAAAACGGCGGTATTGAAGAGATCTGGGCACATCCTTTCATGGCTTTCAGGGATTATGAAGTGGGTTTACGGTTTGAATACCGTGATACCGTCTATTGGCTGAAAGATGAGCGGCCTGAAGTTGAAGTCCTCCCCTGGTGCTTCATCCGGAACTATAAATTTCCACGCGCCTACCTGCAAGAGGTTGTGGCAAACGACCCGGAGCAACCCTGCGGTGTGATCCATTATGAATACCATGGGGTATATGCTGCAGAACTTGTAGTGAAAGTAAAAAGTAACCTGAGGCTGATGTGGCCCTATTCTGAAAAGGTTTTAGGATCGGTCGGTCATGCTTTTGACCTTGATTACAATGCCTTTTATGTGCAGGATCAATCCGGAACCTTTACAGCTATGATCGGGTCGAACAGGAAGCCTGACAATGCAGATATGGGGCAGTTTTCGGATTTCCATTATAATAAAGACAAGAAAACTTTCGAAGGAACTCCTTCCGGGCAAATCAAGGTTGCCGGTTTGTTGAGTTATCCCCTGAAGATGAATGACAGGATGGATGTGGTGTATGCGGCAACCAATGAAGGAAGGAAAACAACAGAACGGTACTTTGATACTGCGATCCGGAAACCCAGGATGATACTTGACCGGGCAAGAAATCATACCGACAGCCTTCTTAAGCGTAGCCTTCTTATTACCGGGCCTGATCCTGATTTTAACAGGGGTTACCGTTGGGCGCTGGTTGCCACCGATCGTTTCTTTGTGAATACCCCGGGGATGGGAAAATCGATGGTGGCCGGTTATTCAACGACCCGCACAGGCTGGGATGGCGGGCATAAGGTTAACGGAAGGCCGGGTTATGGCTGGTATTTCGGCCGTGATGGAGAATGGAGCGGTTTTGCCCTGCTGGATTACGGGGATTTTCAGAAGGTCCGTTCGGAACTTGAATTCTACCGTAAATACCAGGATCTTTCCGGTAAAATCTTACATGAAGCTACAACATCGGGTGTGGTGCATTATGACGCTGCGGATGCAACGCCGCTTTACATCGTCCTTGCCGGGAAATATTTCCGGCATACCCAGGATACGGCTTTCCTGGGTTCAAACTGGCCGGCGATACGCAAAGCAGTTGATTTCTGTTTTTCTACGGATTCGGATCATGACCACCTGATCGAGAACACTAATGTGGGTCATGGATGGGTGGAAGGAGGCGAGTTGTATGGCTCTCATGCGACGCTATATATGCAGGGATGCTGGGCTGCAGCGCTGGAAGAGACCGCCAACATGGCATCTGCATTAAAAGTCCAGGAAGCCGAAAGTTATGCGTTGGAATCCGGCATCGTAAAGAGCCTTATCAACACCAGTTTCTGGAATCCCATGAAAAAATATTATTCCTATGGGATGAATAAAGACCTTACCTTCCGGTCAGAAGCAACGGTTCTCCCGGCTGTTCCTCTTTACTTTAAATTAGGGGATGCCGAAAAGGCCAGGCCTGTACTTGAACAACTGGCATCCAATGCCTTCTCGACCAACTGGGGGATACGGATCATCTCCGAAAACAGTCCCTTCTTCAAACCCACTGGTTATCATTATGGCAGCGTTTGGCCCTTGTTCACTGGCTGGACTTCTTTGGCAGAATATGCATACGGAAATTATCCGCAAGGATTTTTCCATATCATGAACAACCTGAACATTTATAAAAACTGGGGAAAGGGATTTGTCGAGGAAGTCATGAACGGATCCACCTATGAGCCTTCGGGTGTTTGCCCGCACCAGTGTTGGTCGGAAACCATGGTGCTGCAACCCGCTATTGAAGGCATGCTTGGGATCAAAGTCATCCCGCAGGAAAATAAGATTGTACTGTCTCCGCACTTTCCTGCCGGATGGTATTCGGTAACTGTAGAGAATATCCGGGTTGGAAATTCAACATTCGATCTGTGCATGAAAAGAACCGAAGAAAGCAATTTTTTTACTTTTACGCCGCATGGAAACCAACCAGTAAATATCGAGTTCTCTCCGACCTTCCCGGCAGGAACAAAGTTCACCCGGATCCTTAAGGATGGAAATGAAACCCCCTTTGCATCTTTCAATGATCAGAAAAGCGTTTCTTTACTTACCAACATTAAGCTGACGGAAACCTGTTTATTGCAGATGGATTATGATAAAGGGATCGAGGTTTTGCCGGCTCTCACCGATCCCGGTCCGGGATCCAAACCGGAAGGGATCAGGATCATCTCTTACAGGTTATCAGGATACAAATATTTTTTTGGTGTTGAAGGTGAAAGAAAAACTTCAGGTAACATCGACGTTTATATTCATAACCAGGATATTGAAAAAATTGAAAACGGAATTTTGAAAGGATCAGATGGTGATATTTATCATATTGCTGTCGATTTTGATCCCGGTGTTTCCAAGTACCAGAATAAGACTGTCATTATCTACCTTAGGTGAGGCTATCAAATCCGAATCTATGGGAACCATGAAAAGCATAATTTTTTGCATTGTCGTTTCGGTAATCATCTTCTTTACCAACCCTTCGCCCGGACAGTTTCTATCAAACCTGGATGCAACAAGAGCCGATGCCTTATTTACCACCTATGCTGCTCCCCAGAGCCGTTCTTCATACACGATCGACCTTGGGTACCAGTTTTCATGGAATGATATGGAGAATGGAGCAGAATTCATCTCAAAGGATGGACTGAACTTCGGATTGGCATTTTTACAGGGGAAGGAACTCCGGTTTCGCTTGAGTGAATTGTACCGTGAACCTGTCGTTACCGTTTCCTATAGCGACCTGGTTTCATATTATTATTATCCTTCAAAAGATATCCGTGTTGAGGTTCTGTTCGATGTTTACTCTTCACAGGAAGCAATTGCAGATATTCGGATCAGGAATGAAGGTGCATTTCCTGCAGAAGTAAACGTATCTCCTTATTTGTATTATGCTTCCGGAGATACTGTCAATGATTTCATTCATCAAACCCCATTTGATTTTTATTCATTTCCGGTGAAGAAGGACCGGGATAGCTGGATGAAAGAACATTCAATACCCCTGGCTGAAGACCTGCAGGGTTTCATGGCAGCCGATATTCGCTTCGACAGCACCTTATCTTTTATAATGGGTAAAGATTATACTCCTAAACAAAAAAGTCCTGATCCCTTCCGAAAACTAAAAGATCAACTGCAAAAAAATAAAAGAAGTCCAAAAGCAGTAAAAGGATTGATCTTTTCAAGGGGATTCAGGATCTACCCCGGCGAGCAGGTTCATTTCAGGATGGTCTTTGGTTTGGAAGATAAAAAAGCTCGTATTCCTGATTTATCCAGGAAGATGCAGCCTTTATTCACACTTGATCTCAAGGACATGATCAGGGCTGATGAAAAGGCATATGAAAAGATTCCTAATCTCCCGCAGCTGAGAAGTGGGGATGTTGACAAAAACACCTCACCCCCCGTCCCCCTCTCCTTCAGGAGAGGGGGTGTAGGGGGAGAGGTGAATAATTCTTCTCTTTCTTCGAGAGACCTCGCATTATTTTACTGGAGCTGCTTTTCATTGTTACGGCAGTGCATGATGCCACCGGAAGGAAAATGCTTGAATAATTATTATGTATTTTCGCGAGAACCAAAATGGGGTTGGGGATATGGCGGACAGGTATTCCACGAAAGCCTTTCCATGCTTGCCTATGCTTATATGGATCCGGCAGGAGCCATGAATTCCCAGCGGGTTTATTTTGAACGTCAGCATCCCGACGGCTATATCAATTACAGGACCGGCCCCTACCTCGATGAGACCATAGAATTCAAGGGAAAACTCACGAGTTCTGCTCCCTTATTCAACTATGAGAACCTCGAAATTTTCAAGGTGACCCGCGACAAACATTTTCTCGAAGAAGCATACAAGTCGGGCACTAAGTTTTACCGTTTCTATATCGCTAACAGGGATTCTAACAACAATGGGCTTTGTGAATGGGGTGGTGAGGCTTCTCTTGAATCTTTGAGGGATGCAAGAGTTGCCGTGTGGGATAACGTCGGCTGGCCATCCAATTTTGAAGGCCCCGATCTCAATTCTATGCTGGTTATGGAGGCAAAATCGCTGGCAGAAATGGCTACCCTGCTCGGTTATAGGGAAGAAGCCGGAAAATGGGCGGAAGATGCAAACAACCGTTCGACGTTAATCAACAAATATATGTGGGATAGTGCAAATGGATTTTACTATAATGTGAACAGGAATGATCAATCCTTCAGATACCAACACCCGGATGACCTTAAGATTAAGGAGATCATAGGATTTTTGCCATTGTGGGCTGGTGTCAGTGACCCTGAAAAGACCGGCAAACTTGTTTCCTCCATGACCAATCCCGATGAATTCTGGAGGCCATATGGCGTTCCGACGCTTTCTGCGAAAGACAGCTATTATAATCCCATTGGTTACTGGAACGGGCCGGTATGGGTTCAATGGGATTATCTCCTTTTCCGCGGATTGCTGGATCACGGATACAAAAAAGAGGCAGAGGAACTTGCGATGAAAGTATTGAATAACATGATCTGGCATTTAAAACAGGATCATGTTTTCTGGGAGTTTTACAGTCCGGATGACCATGAAGCCGGCTGGAACAAGACCTACATATGGGCAGGGCTGGCGGCGCGGTTCCTGATCGATATCCAAAAATAAGTTTATAAAGTTCATAAAGTTATAAAGTTCATAAAGTTTAAAGTGGGGATTTTTATAGATGAAACGACTTTACTTTTTTATTCAGATTGTGATCCTGCCGGTTCTTCTTTCCGGCCAGACACTGGGCACCATGGCCGATTACCTCAGGATTCGTGCAAAAGCTAATGACCCGCTTTATACAACGTATGCTGCCACCATGGCGCGTTCACGCCTTTATGGGGATAAGGCCTATAAGATGGATTATTATTCCGATTGCAGGCCGGTTACCTATTCGAGCGATCATGCCGGGAGCATGTTTGCCATCTGGAAAGTGGATGGGGTCGTGGTAATGAATACCGGTGAATTCATTAAAAAACCCGTCGTTGAATATTCTTTCCCGGATATGATGGTGATGGAATATGAGCCATTCCATGGAATTCATGTCAAAGAAACTTTCCTGGTTTACAGTTCAACCCTTACAGTTGTGGATATGGAGGTAAAGAATACCGATAATATCCCACATGAAATCACGGTTTACACGGTGCTGGAATTGGGTAACGACTCCCTTGAGATCATAAATTATAATGAAAAGGCTGACGGGTATATAACACACCGCTACGAAAGTCCGTACCGTTTGATCAGCAGCTTAAAAACAGAGTATCCTTATCCAATCCATACGCGTGATTTTTTTACAGCGAATCAGAAGGTTTATTCCTTTGGAGGTTATTCGGGAGATATGTCTGATTTCTATAACCGTATCAAAACCGATTACTATTCAGACAAGCGTAATGATTCATTGAACCTGAAGAAAGAAGGATTTGTAGATTTCATCGCCCTTCAACTAAAAAAACGCTTGCGTCCGGGGGAGACTACCGATTTCCGTTACATGCGTGGAGTTCAGTCACAGGCTGAAGTTCCCGATTCACTTTTTACAGAGGCTGCAAGGGTGAAACCCTTGTTCCTGAAAACTTTTTTTGAAGATAACCTTATGTTGTTCGGGAGGATCCCCAGGATTTCCTTCAAAACAGAGGCGGAAAAGCTCGTTTATATCGGCGCTTTCAACCTTGTACGCGGATCGATGTACCCGGCTACCGGAAAAACCAAATATAACTTTTATGCTTTCTCAAGAAATCCCTTGTGGGGGTGGGGACATGGGCACCAGGTGCTGCATGAATCCCTGAGCATGATGTCGTATGCTTACCTCGATCCTTTGTCGGCAGAAGGATCACAGCGGGTTTATATGGAACAGCAGGACAGCAGTGGACTTATCGCATACCGGCATGGTCCGCGCGGGAAACAGGATTACCCGCACAAAAACATGTCCACGACCTCAGCACCGTTTTTCAGCTGGATCAACTGGGAAGTCTACAAGGTCTCAAAAGACAAACAATTCCTCGTGGAATCGTATGCAGCAGGTTCAAAATATTTGCAATGGCTGATCCGGAACAGGGACACTAACCACGATGGCACTTTTGAATGGGGGCCCTACGGGATCATCGAAAATGTGCGTGACTGGTACAACGCAGTTTTCCAGGTCTCGGCTGATCGTTACCTGGATGTGGACAAAGAGGATATTTCCGATGAACTGGAATGTCTCGATTTAACTCTTATGGTCATCAAGGAAGAAAGAAGCCTTGCGCAGATGGCTTCCTCGCTGGGGAAAGCAGGAGAAGCGAGGGAATGGCAGAAAAAGGCCGAGAATACTGCAAAGCTGGTCAATGAAAGGATGTGGGATGATTCGACGGGTTTTTATTATTCAATCAACAAAAAAGATTATTCCTTCAAATTCATGACCCGCGACCTGAGGCGGCAGGAGATTATCGGGTTCCTGGCTTTATGGGCAGAGGTGGCTCCCAAAGATCGGGCCGAAAAGCTGGTAAAGATCTTGACTGATACCACCCGATTCTGGAGAAAGTACGGGGTACCTACCCTATCAGGCCAGGATCCATGGTACAGTCCCTATGTGGATTATTGCTGCAAATGGAACGGACCGGTTTGGCTTCTGTGGGACTACATGGTTTATGACGGATTAAAGAATTACGGGTACAACGAGCTTGCAAAACAGCTTGCAGCGAAGATGATGTTGTGCGTCACAACACAATTGTCGAAGAACCATAATTTTTGGGAATCATACAGTCCCGACAATGAAGTGTTGAATTGTCCTTCCAATTATATCTGGGATTCGATCATGGCGAAACTGATCATTGAAGAAAATAACGGAAAACCGTTGAAATGATATAATTTTGCACCCTGGTTTTACGAAAACATAGAATTCTTTTTTATCTTAATGGAAATGAAATACCGTTCATGGTTTCTGATTGCAGGTTTCGGACTTATTGCAATAATCTTATCTTCCTGCATAAACACTTATAAGGCCGACATTGAAAAGATACTGAACCCAGGTGCATTGCCATACCTCAAAGACAGTAAGTTGATCCAGGTTTCAAGTCATGATACTACCGGCGGAAATAATGACATGATCACCATTGCTGCCGGGAAAGAGGCTAGGATTCTACAGGTACAGGGGCCGGGAATCATTACCCGTATATGGTTCCGAATCGATTCAAACGATCCCTATTTTTTACGAAGGATCTTATTAAAGATCTATTGGGACAATGAGGATTACCCTTCGGTTGAAGTTCCGTTAGGTGACTTCTTCGGAAGCGGATTTGCATACAGGCAATATGTTACCCCTTACCTTGGAATGTCTTCCGGCGGGTATACCTGTTTTTTTCCAATGCCTTTTGAGGATCTGGCCAGGATTGTTATTGTGAATGAAACAGGGCAGGAACTAAAAGGGTTTTATTACCAGATCGATTACCAGAAGCTTGAAAGTCCCATCAGTACGGATGTGGGTTACTTTCATGCTTACTGGCACCGGGATTCCAATACGGATTATGATTCCAATTTCACCGTCCTGAACACCAAAGGCCGCGGCCATTTAGTGGGTGTAAATATGAGTATACAGTCTTATAACGGCACATTCAGTTTCCTGGAAGGAGATGAAAAAGTATTTGTGGATGGGGAGAAAAAGCCATCGATCCATGGTACGGGTACCGAAGATTATTTCTCGAGCGGATGGTATTTCAACAAGGGAGAATATGCAGGCCCTTACAACGGGCTGGTTTTGAAGGATGATTCTCTGGGAAGGATCTCCGCATACCGTTTTCATATTCTGGATCCCATCCCTTTCAAGAAATCCATTAACTTCACGATCGAGCATGGTTTCAACAACACGGAGGTTGCTGATTATAGCAGTACCGTTTACTGGTATCAGGTAGAACCGCATGTAAAATTTCCCCCCATGATCAGATCAGGATTGAGGATTCCGCTG
>JADGPR010000079.1 GCA_017882335.1 Bacteroidales bacterium
CAGCTCACTTGCCAGGGTTTTCTTATTGATGGTATAATGAAAAAACTCACCCAATGAGATGGAGAAAGAATTCATAGCTTCAGCTTCAGTATTTCCATAACCGCTTACATCCAAAGCCGGACAATAAACAATCCGGGATCCATCTTCTTCAAATTCAATAAGAGCAAGATTGACTTTGATCTGCTTTTTCCCTGAGACCCATTGACCACTTATTGTTTTCAGCTTTTCTGACATATAATGAATTGCTATGACTGATTGTAAAACTAAACTTTATCCGGATTATTGAGCAAATTTAAGCAAAAATTTTGATCTGTCCCTTCTCCACAATACTGATCTCTTCCTCGGTCAAACCATATAACTTATAAACCAATTGGTCAATCTCGTTTTCCAAGCCTTGATACTGTCGGCGATGTTTTATTCCAGATTATTAAAATGGAAATTCAAGCTGCACGCCAATTCCGGCAGAAATCAACTGGTCCTTGATCTTTGAAATAAAAATCTGATTGCGGCCGGCTGTCTCAATATCGGTTAAATTGCGGCAATTCCTGAAATGCCATGTGAGGAAAAACAAGTAATGCAATAAGTTGCAATTGATTCTATGTTTTCCACGAAACTGTTCCCTGATAAACATTGAATTCAGGCTCCTTACTAAGTACCGGGTGTTTTCATCTTTTATCCTTGCCAGGATACCTGCACCGAGTAACAAGATACGGAATTCATAAAAGGTTGTTGATTGAAATTGAGATTTATACTTTGCATACAAAGACTTTAAGACCGTTCCCGGGTTTATCTCTGTATACCCGAACAGAATATTGGCTTCATCGAATGTCAGTTCCAATGCTTTTGGGTCGCCATCCATCAAATTCCTCCTTCCGCGGTTTTTATCTTCTCCTCTGTCAAGCCATTTAACGCATAATCCTTGTTATTCTTAAAAAGACGGATTGTATGGCCAATTCTTTTTCACCACAATAGTCACAGTAGTGCACAATAGATAATGTTTTTATCAATTATTTTATGCTTTCTTCCACAATCTCTATCTCCTCCTCCGTCAAACCATATAACTGATAAACCAATTGGTCAATCTCCTTTTCCTGGTACAGAATTGATCCCGAAGGGCTTTAATTTGAATACCCCCGCATGAAATGCGGCGGTTGGAATAATCGTATAGCCGTTCAACCACGAAGTGGTTGAATAGATTGTAAGTATTTCGTCTGCCCGTATTCATCCCCGGTTTTATTAAACCCTTTCAGGGCTTTGGACTTATGGTTTCGATCATCCACCGGTTTTCCCCGGTGGTTATTCAAATTAAAGCTCTTCGAGCTTTTTAACTTCCTTCCACAATCCTTATCTCTTCCTCCGTCAATCCATACAAATCATAAACCAATTGGTCAATTTCGTTTTCAAGAGCACAGGTGTCTGCGGTGGGGTTGGATTTTTTGGTGGAGAGGATTTGGTCAACAATGTTAATAAATAATTGTTGTTGGTGTTTCTCAATTATTTTCGTCGGAAATTTTTTAAATTGATTTATGGTAATTTGCGGTTGTTGACCTTTTTGATTTCTAATAATACCAATCTTTTGACAATAAAATGTCGCTAATGTCGAATTTATAATTGCCAATAGATATTTTAACTCTAATTCCTTCTTATTAATTATATAGACAGTGACATCAGAATAATCATCATAATCCGAAGAAAATGCAGCTGCTAATTTCCCATCAGATGTAAGAGGTCTCCTCAACAAGAGTTTCTCCTGTCGGAACTTTGAATCATCAGCACCAATACTTGGTGTTCCTATGTTATTATCCCAAATGAATTTCTCAATTTCCTTATCAAATTTTATATAATTGTTTCTTGGATTTTTCCTTTGAACTTCATTAGGATAATCAATTTTATACTTGAAAATATTACCACTCAAGATTGCTTTATGATAATTTTCATCATTTTTAATTTCAGAAAGAAAATAGTCTTTTACACCACCAATATTCATTCCTGATATAATATGTGCTGCTTCCTCAAAATCAACACATCCTGTTCTTATTTTTTTAATTAATGCTTCTTCCTTATCAATAAAGAATGAAAAATTATTTGATGAATTAATTTCATTTTGGCCAATATAGTGGATGTATTCTTCTCCAAATCCTCTTTGAAATCTGACTGAATTATTTTGTTCTTTTATATTTTTGTACGATAAAATAGCTTGACCACTTCCAACATCTTCAAATACTGCAATGTCAGAAATAATTTGGTTGATATGAACATTATTAGTTAAATATCTCCTAATGGGTAAGAATGTTAAAGAAAAAATATTTAAATCAATGATGTTACAAAATTCACCCTTTGATTTTAATAGATTTGTTGATAATTCAAGAAACAGCATTACAGTCCCAATTCTATTACGAGTTTTTTTATTTTCGATAAAATCATATCTATTTAAATAATATTGGTAAATGTCCTTTGAAATTTCTTGTGCCATTCCTGAATAATAACTTATATACGGTGGATTCCCAATAATAACATCAAATCCGATAAATTTACCGTTCTCATCCAATATTTCGGGAAACTCAAACCTCCATTCAAAAGTATTGCTATATATTGTATTTAGCTTTTGTTCATAATTGTTCTCTAATATTAGACATTCTTCTGATAGATTTTGAACGGACGCCGCCCATATTTTACGATCCTCCTCATTCCCTAATGGTATTTCGGTTTGTTTTTTTATGCTTTCTGCTTCTTTTGCTTTCCACTTTAAATAGTCAGTATCTGTTGTTATAGCAATCTGACTAAAGGATCGTTTAATCTCAGCAATATTTTTCTCAGCAAGTTTTCTGACTGATTTATCGGTTGTTATTTTATAAAGGATTACCTGATCTTTGTATCTCTGAGTAGCTAATCTAATTTTTTGAGCGGTACCTGTTGGAAAGTTTGCATAATTATCGTTTATATCAAAACGGGATATCAATGAATTTCCGCATTTGATGTTGATGTCAATATTTGGTAGAGTGTCCAATTCCTTGTAATTACTTACCGAAGTGTAATAGGAATTTTTTAAAAGTTCAATCCACAATCGTAGCCTGCAGATCATTACTGATTTTGGATTGATATCCACACCAAACAAACAATTTTCAATGATGGTTTGCTTCTCATGGCAAAGTGTTTCCTGAACCCGCTGGCTCTCGGGACTGTTGGGATTATACTCAAATAAATCGCCATCTTCATCGGTAATGATCAACTCGTCATTAACCACTTCAAGGTGGTACTCTTTCAGTCTTTTCCCTTCTTTGTCTGACAATATTTTCAACTCACTCTTGATGAAGATGATTTCGTTCAATGCCGAAACCAGGAAGTGTCCTGAGCCAACAGCAGGATCACATATTCTAAGTTGGTTAATAATCTCATTGGCCTCCTTTTTGTCTTCGATTTTATCATATAAACCTGCTAAATCCTGACAGTTCCAGCCCTTCAGATCATTAAACTTATGAACTACTGCCCGACGGATCGTTTCACGGCACATATACATGGTTACATACCCGGGCGTAAAGAATGAACCGTCTTTGTAACCGTTAATTTTCTCAAAAATCAATCCCAGTACTGATGCATTGATCAAGGTTTTATTCTCTTCCTGGATTTCTTCTGCACCTTCTCCCGAAAAATCATATGCATCAAGGAATGCAAAAAGGTAATCCAATCCATTTAATTTTTCGGTCAACCGTTTCCCAGTACTATCTTTTAATACGGTTCCTGAATGAATAGGAATCTGGCACTCATCCTGTAGGTTACTTATAAAAATAGTTTCTCGTTCCAATTCAGTCGGTTCAAAAAGAGAACTATTGAGGTAAGGAACATTTTCAAATAATTTAGCCACAGCGGGATCACGTTCCGTTGTCTTTTTTGCAAGTACCCGGAAAAAGAGACTATCAATGGAATCAAATCCCTTAACCTTTTCACTGTTAAAGAACGAATATGCAGAATCGCCTTTATGATAACTGATCAACTGGGCTTCGAGCAGTTTCAGGAATAAAATACGATTAATCCAGGTAATCACAAGTTCCAGCGATACATTGAAAAGCCTTTCCTGATAAGTCTCTCCGAAACGGGATGGCTTTTCGATCCGGCTGATCATATCCCGGCTGTCGATCTGGATAATGGCATTCTCAATTAATGAACCGGGATCTCGCTGACCTTCCTTCTTGCGACCAATAAGCTTTTTACTGCCTTCTTTGGTTTCAGTCAAGCCGATGATATGAAGCAATTCCGTATAAAACGCTTTATCCAGGCTATTGCTGTCATTGGCAAAAGGAAGCTTAAGTAGATGTTCGGGAGAAAGTAGCTTATATAGCGCGATCAGCTTGGAATCATCTTTTTTATCGTCATTCCTTAGCGGTTTGTCATAATCCCGGAAATCAAACCAGGTGAAGGAAAATTCGGCAGTTAAACCTGTGAGAAATGGTTCAGCAATTTCTTTGTAAAAAAAGTCGGTGCTCTTTCCAGCAAGCCGGCCTTCTTCAAAATCGGTAAACTGTTGCACCAGCTTTTTATCCTGGGCGAATGTTTTTTCAAAAATTCCGGCATCAAACACATACCATTCATAAATATTGGTAGCAATGAGATGTTTGATTTCAAGGTTATGGTTGGTGATCCTTTCCCGGAGATAATAAAGGATCAATTCATGAAATGCTTTTGCATTCAGATTATCCAGCTGAACCATTTCGGTTTTATTCGAAGGTTTTTTAGCTTCGATCAGTACACTGGCATAGCTCTTCGAATCGGAACCATTGTGGATTACAAGGTCTGCGCGGTCTTTCGTGTTGATATAAAACCTGGGATGATAGAATGTATTATTGAGAAAATACCCAAGATCATTTTTGTTGTGTTCCTCCGATTCCGATTCATCTAATCCATCAAGCAACCCAATAAGATTTTCCTTGAACAGTTCAATTTCGCTCCGTGAAGGTTTAACCTTGAGGTAGGCTTTATTGAGAGATTTTCGGGGAGATAAAATTGTCAATTGCATAGTCGCCTATTATATCTATTGATGGTTTGGAAAATGATCAAGTTGTGAAAATTTCATAAAAAGTGCGGATTATATGTATCAAGATCTTTAATGCGAAGTAAAATTAAATCAAAACTTTGATTTCAGATAAGAAAAAAACCATGCCCTTTGATTCAAGGGATGCGGTTATTCAAGCGTCACGAAGGATGCTTCTTCATGACCGGGATTGTCCTGGCATAGACTGATCTCATTGCTCATTATTTTCTTTCATTTGTTTTTCTTTTTCCCAACCTGAATCTAACAGGTATTCCTGATAAAATTCCATATTAAAGAAACCGCGAGGGTAGGGGGGCTTGCCCTGGGGTTCATACCCGTGATTACCATTAGATTTTGAATAATCAACATGGATGCAAAGCGCTTAATAATGTGTGAATGATGTAACTTATTTCAAAGATCATGTAATAATAATGGGTGTAACTGAACCTAATTTTGAAATATATTTAGTAGATAAAATGGATACCTATTCTTCACGATTAGTTTGGGGAGAGTCTATATACTTTTTAATTTAAAATATCACACACCATGAATACCATCGTAGGGGTATATGCTACCCATGAAAAAGCAATCGAAGCCGTCCAGGAGCTAAAACGCGCCGGATTTCCAGTTCAACAGGTTTCCCTTATCGGGAAGGCTGTGATCATAGATGACCTTATGCATGTTAAGGATAATAGATGGACTAAAAATGTACCGGTAATTATTGGTGCTATCCTTGGTCCCATTCTGGGAATACTAACCGGAGTGAAAATTTTTTCAATTCCCGGATTTGGATTTCTTTTCGGAATAGGTGCCGTGTTAGGCGCATTGGCCGGTTTTTCCCTTGGCATTGCTGGCGGGGGTGTCGTTACGCTCATTGCCACCCTTGTAATTAAAAGCCGCGCAGTTTTAAAATATCATGAACGTTTTGTGGAGAAAGGGTTTCAGGTAATTGCCCATGGAAATATCGAGGAGATCAACAAGGCTAAAGAAATCCTTCGATAAACTTATGGAAACCTTCACAAAAAAATCATCAGGGTAATTTATGGTAAATTCAAACATCACGGTTGCTGAATACCTGCTAATCCGGTTGAAAGAGATCGGTGTGGATCACATCTTTGGTGTGCCTGGAGATTTTGTCCTGGGTTTTTTCAATCAGGTACTGAAGAGTAATGTGCAATATGTCGGCACATGTAATGAACTCAACGCGGCCTATGCCGCCGATGGCTACGCACGTATTCGGGGCATAGGTGCGTTTTCCTCAACATATGGCGTTGGAGAACTAAGTGCCATCAACGGCGTAGCGGGAGCATTCGCTGAAAGAGTACCCGTGATCGCAATCACCGGCTCTCCTGCGACGATTAATTTCCGCACGCGACTGCTGTTGCATCATACCTTAGGCGATTATCAAATCCCTTTGAGAATGTATGAGAAAATCACAGTCGCATCAACACAGCTTGTTTCCGGCGAAACGGCACCTGCTGAGATCGACAGGGTTTTATCGGCTTGTCTTTCTCATCAGCAACCGGTTTACATCAGTCTCCCCTCTGACGTGGTAATGATGAAATGTAAAAGTCCGAACGCTTTCCCCTTTCCAACACACCCGCGTAGTGATCAGGAGGCACTCGGGGAAGCTATTAAGGAGGCGGTTAAAATGCTGAATACGGCAAAGAAACCAGTTGTGATTGCCGACGTGGAGCTACTACGCTTCAAATTACAAGAAGAATTTGCCTGTTTTCTCGACAAAACGGGTTTCCCATATGTCACCATGATGTTGGGCAAAACGCTTCTTTCTGAACATCACCCGCAATTCATTGGTCTCTTTGAAGGAGATCGAAGTCGTGATTATGTTCGGAACCGGGTTGAATCCGCTGACTGTATTCTTCAACTTGGGACCATGATGACCGATTTTAACACGGGTGGCTTCACAACTAACATTGACGACTCAAAGACGATCAGTGGCAACATCGGTTACGTGAAAATCAAGCACCATTACTATGAGAATGTGCATCTCTATGACTTTATACTTGGACTGACTGAAAAGCTTTCGCGACGAGATACTGCAACTCTTGATATCCATGCTGCTGTGAATAGCTGCGTGCACCGGCATACGGAACCATACCAGCCTGATGCACTGAAACCGATTACCATCAAGCGTTTCTTTGACCGCATGAGCCATTTTATAGAAAATAATTCGATAGTCATCGCTGAAACAGGAGTATCCCTCTTTAGTGCAGCGGAAATGCTCATGCCGGAAGGAGGGACCTTCATAGGGCAAACCTTTTATGGATCGATCGGCTATACTATAGGGGCAACCCTGGGCGCCTGCATGGCAGCGCAGGATAGACCTATCGTGCTGTTTGTGGGTGATGGTTCTTTTCAAGTTACTTGCCAGGACATTTCGACAATGATCCGGAACCATCTCAAACCCGTAATCTTTCTTCTCAATAATGACGGGTATACGATAGAAAGAGTGATCACTGATCACCACTATAATGATATCCAACCTTGGCACTATCACAAGCTGGTGGACGTATTTGGAGGAGGGCTGGGCCTTGATGTTCATACAGAAGGGGAGCTTGAAGATGCGCTTAGTAAGGCTGATAAAGCGGACGGACTTATATTCATAGAAATTCATACTGGGCGGTTTGATTGTCCCGAATCCCTTCGTAGTGCAGGCCGTTCGATGGCAAAGATAAATAAGCTGGACTAGGGAAGTACGCTATTCAGTGCTACCCTTGATAATTGAGGAATTATGATAAAAAATACAAAAAACGACATAACATCATGAAGGCCCTTGTCTTTCATGGTCCTGATAACCTGGCATTGGAGGATAAGCCAAAGCCGGCGATTATACAAGCAACGGACGCTATAGTACGGATCACTATGACAACCATCTGCGGGACAGACCTGCATATTCTAAAAGGCGATGTTCCGACTGTCACTGATGGACGTATTCTTGGTCATGAAGGAGTTGGGATTATCGATGAGATAGGAGATGACGTAATTGGTTTTCATAAAGGTGACAAAGTACTTATTTCTCTTATTACCTCCTGTGGCAGGTGCAACTTCTGCAAGAAAGCGATGTATTCCCATTGTCTCAATGGTGGATGGCAACTTGGCAACAGTATCGACGGTACTCAGGCCGAATACGTCAGAATCCCATTTGCCGATAACGGCTTATACTTGCTGCCACCTGATGTTGATGACGAAGCGGCAGTCATGCTCAGTTGTATTCTCCCTACCGGGCTGGAATGCGGGACACTGAAAGGGCAGGTGAAGCCGGGGGATATTGTGGCGATCGTTGGTGCTGGTCCGGTAGGCCTTGCCGCTCTGCTCACTGCCCAACTATACTCACCCGCAGAAATTGTGATGATTGATCTCGACGATTACCGGCTGGAGGTAGCCCGCTCGTTTGGCGCGACACAGGTCGTGAACAGCTCGGACGGGAAGGCGGCTGAACGGGTCATGGCATTGACGCAAGCTGCTGGAGTGGACGTAGCTATCGAGGCTGTCGGCCTTTCCGCTACTTTCGAAATTTGTCAGGCGATCATCGCTCCCGGAGGGCATATTGCCAATGTGGGAGTTCACGGCAAATCAGTTGAGTTCCACCTCGAAAGGCTATGGGCATCCAATATCACACTCACCACACGTTTGGTAGATGCGGACTCAACGCCAATGCTGCTCAGGATGGTCCAGTCTGGACGCCTGGATGCTAAAAAACTCATTAGCCACCGGTTCGAGCTATCGGAAATCCTGAAGGCATACAATATCTTCGGGAATGCCGCAAAGGAACATGCGTTAAAGGTGGTGATCAATAACGTAAGTGCAATCGAATAAGGATTTAAGGAAAATCTATGAGCAAACAAACACATATCAGCCATCTGAGATATAGCCTTCTCTCTGCCGATGGCAGCGACCAGGTCATCTTCCCAACTGTGGAAGCCGCCGTCTCCACTGCAGCTCAGGCGCAGAGGGTCTTCCAGGACCATAGCCTCGAATTGCGCCGGGCTGCCATACAAGCCATGCGCAAGACCTCCATCGCCAACGCGGAGCATTGGGGCCGCATGGCGGTCGAAGAGACAAAAATGGGCCGCGCAGAAGATAAGACTCAAAAGAACCTCCTCTGCGCTACCCGCACGCCGGGTGTGGAGGATCTGCATTCTCGGGCTTACACTGGCGACAAAGGTCTGACCCTTGTGGAGTATGCCCCTTTCGGTGTCGTTGCCGCTATCACCCCCTCGAACAATCCGGCCGCGACCATCATCTCCAACGCTATCGGCATACTTGCCGCAGGCAATTCCGTGGTCTTCGCCCCGCATCCGGCCGCAGCAATGGTCTGCCAGGACGTGATGCGCGCACTGGCTTCGGCCGCGGTTTCAGCCGGGGCTCCTATGGGCCTGATCACCACGGTAGCTCCTGCCTCACAGGAGGCAACCAAGGCACTCTTGTCCCACCCCGGGGTCAACCTCAACATGGTGACCGGAGGTTCTGCGATCGTGAAGGTGGCTATGACCACTGGTAAGATCTGCAAGACCATTGCGGCCGGGCCGGGCAACCCTCCGGTGGTTGTGGATGAAACGGCCATCTTCCCAAAATGCGCTGAAGACATCATATTCGGCGCGAGTTTCGATAACAACGTATTGTGCATCGCAGAAAAAGAAGTCATTGTTGTCGAGGCGGCCAAGGTCCGGTTTCTGGAGAGTATGCGAAAGGATCCGCGGGCCTACGAGCTTTCAGTCTCTCAGATGGATGACCTGGCCAAGCTCGTCATCATTGAGGGTGGCAAGGACTGCAAAGACCCGGTCATGAATCGTGACTATGTGGGCCGTGATGCGGCGGTCATAGCCAAAGGCATCGGCCTGGATGTGCCTGCCTCCATTCGTCTGTTGTGGGGCGAGGTGCCTAACGAGCATGCCTTCGTCTGGACTGAGCAACTTATGCCTGTTCTGCCCGTCACCTGCGCCAGGGACGTGGATTCTGCCATTGATTTGGCTTATCACGCCGAGGCGTGCAATCATCATTCCGCTGCCATGTATTCGACCAACATTGGTAATCTGACGCACATGGGGCGGCGCATGCAGTGCTCCATCTTTGTCAAGAACGCTCCGACCCTTTATGGCCTGGGCATGGGCGAGGGCTATGCATCTATGTCCATCGGCACCCCGACCGGTGATGGCATAACCAAGCCCTCGCATTTCGTAAGGCCGCTGCATTGCTGCCTTGTGGGCTATTTTAGGATCGCATAAGTTGGTGATCTTACATATTTAAAGTTTACAAGAAAACCTGACAGGATTCAACAAAATCGGCTTGAAAACTGGCTGAAGATAAGACTGAAAACCACCCATATAGAACTACTGATCGAAAAATAATTTTCTTATGATTTACTCATTGATTACAGTTGCTTTTATACCTGGTGATACATTTATTGAATCATTGCATCAAAATAAAAATGAAAAAGAGAATGTCACATTCTCAGTAATCGCATCCTTACGAAGGTTGAATATTCCGTCCATCCTTTTTTTTTCGGAATTTTACTTGGAGTTTTCGCATTGGAATCATCGGGGGTTCTAAACAAATGGTCATTGGCATTATCAAGTTATGTTTCGATACAGAAAGTAATTCGTATTTAAGATCAGGTAGTTAGAAATTCAAGGTACAGATGAGGTACAAAATTATGCTGAAATATCGATTAAATTCCAGTAATGAACTATTTTATCCATATCTCTTCTGTTCTCTTCAGGAATTCCCTTGCCTATTTAATACAGACCTGTAAAGTTCGTCAAACTGACTCCCGACCGTTTTAAGTCCGAACCGCTGTTCAACAAGACTTCTGAGCTTTTCCGGATCAAACGATTGGTAATTATCCAGCATGAAGTTTAAATTGTCCAGTAATCCGGCTTCATTCCCGGGTAATATTAACCTGCCAGCATTTGTGCTGAAGTATTCAGGAATACCTCCTACAGCTGTTGCAAGCACAGGGATTCCACAGGAGAGGGCCTCGGGAATGACAATGGAAAAAGACTCAAAATTACTGAACATCAACAGGAATGAAGATTCCCTGTAAGCTTCGGCAAGTTCGTCTGCCGGTATACGCCCTTTAAATATAACACCAGGACTTTCAAGTCCCAGGCCGGATGCATACTTCCTTGCTTCACCCAGGGCAGGCTCACGACCTCCGATAAATAGTATCTCAAAGTCCTTCCTTTGTTCATGCAGGATCTTAATAACACGCAGAATGCCGTATATGTTTTTTGCCCGTTCATGAAAATTTGATACGTGAAGTATCCTTTTTGCTTGCTTACCTTTATGTTTTCCTGTGATTGTGAACAGCGTTGTGTCGACCGTATTTGGAATAATGATGAACTTTTTATTCCGGAGCCCGCAATCCTGCATGGCGGTCTTCAGGAAATCACTGACGGTTGTAACTGCAGAGGCGCGGCGGACAATCAGCCGGGTAAGAGTTCTTCTGATGATACCTGTAAACCCCCAGTTTTCTGGAATGTATCTTGTCCAGTGTTCGCTGATGATATAAGGTGAGCCGGTCAGTATGTTTAACAGGAATGTGGGTACCGCCGCTCGTGTGAGAATGTGGACATGAATTAAATCGAATGAACCATAATGTCTTGATATATAGCGAAACCCGGCAAATGCTCTTATAACAAACCGGATAAGATTGATCATCCCGGCTACCATTCCAATCCTGCAACGGGATGGACGGTAAAAGTACCGGATAACAGGGAATCCCGGATGATCCTCCTGGTCATCGATTACCGGCTTTAGACCCGAACTAATTTCTCCCGGTAAAATAGCAAGTACGACAAGTTCATTGTACAAGGCAACCGCCTGCGCATGCCGTTTGATGAAGATTCCTCCATAAGGAGGATACCACCGGGTAAGGAACAGGATCTTCATGTTAAACGAAACACCATCGGTAATAGTTTGTGAGTATCTTTCAGGCTATAATAACGTTATTTCTCTTGAAAGAGTGTCAATTAAATTAAATCCATCGTGGGTTAACGAAAAATCAGTGGTCTTCCCAATTGGAACGATTCTATCTATTCCAATTGGTTTTAGTTGAGTAATAAATTGAATCAACTCCTCTTTTTCAATTCCGTAATAAGAGAGAGTTTGAAATTTATTGGAGAATACGTTTGATAGTTCTCTTAAAGAAGAGGCTTTGTATTCTGAAAAATATCCCCCGTTACAACGATATGTATCAATATCCTTTCGTAACTCA